>CAMWUR010000004.1 GCA_947177485.1 uncultured Helicobacter sp. | reverse complement strand
ACGCAGTATGGAGGGCTGAATCCGGGCATAGAAGTGGCGCGAATGACTTTTTCAATTAACCCCCCCCCCCCCGCACAATGCAACATGTTTGAGGGATTCTATCTCGCTGCGCAAATGGAACTCTCTATGTTGTGAGGTGCAAGCGGATTGGGGAATGAGCGTGAATTGCCCGCTCACAATGTGTGGGAGGCATTCAGAAAAGAGTTCTTTGGCATGCGTGTTTGCAAGCGCCACGAGCTCATCGACAAAACACGAGGGCGGAATCGCAAAGCGCCTTTCAAACGCGATAGCGCCGCTATCGATGCCGCGCTCCAAGCGATGAATCGTTACGCCAAACTCGGTATCACCATTTAGAATCGCGAAGCTGAATTGATTGCAGCCGCGATATTCAGGCAAGGGCGCGAGGTGGAGATTGAGCGCAATTTCGCGCGCGCATTGGATATGGGCAGGCGCGAGAATTGCATGGTATTGCACGCTCAATAGAATCTCGAAAGGCTCGATTGTGTGCAGAGATTCGAGACTTTGCAGCATGGGAATCGCATGCGCGAGGCAAAACTCCCACACACACTGCCCACGAGTCGAGGGCAAAACAGCGGCGATTTGAAAGCCAAGACGTTCGCTATGTGCATGCAGAATCTCTAGGCATGCGCGCCCGATGTCTTTGCCACCCAGAAAAACAACGCGTTTCATAGCTACAATGCACGTAACAAACGCGCGGGGTTGCCCGCATAGATTCCGCACTCAAGCGCATCTTTTGTCAGCACAGCGCCCGCGCCAATCACACAGCCATCGCAGATTCGCACAGGCAGAATCGTTGCGTTGCTACCAATGCTCACATTGTTGCCGATAATCGTACGCCGCCAATGGCTTGAGTTGCCGCTTGGCGCACCATCAGAAAAAAGGTCATTGATAAACACAACGCCCTGCCCGATGAAGCAGTCATGCCCAATATCGACAAGTTCACAGATGAAACTATGCGATTGGATCTTCGTATTTGCACCCACCTTGACGCCACGTTGAATCTCGACAAACGGACCCACAAAAACACCATCGGCAAGTGTGCATTCATAGAGATTGCTTGGTTCGACAATCACGACACCTTTGCCGCATTGCACATCACGAATCCCGACTTTGAGTATCTTGGGTTCAAATGAGAGAGATGTTGGATTCAAAGAAACCCCTTTTTAGAAATTATCGGCTCATATGCCACGCTATATCTTAGCATTATTTTGCACAAAATGCCCTAACTTGCATTGCGTTGGGTGGAATCGCAAAAAGACTTCCTTGCCTGTTTCGATACTTTCATATATCGCAACAATCAATTCAAGGCTTTTGCGCCCCTCAAGCCCATCGACAAGAGCCTTTGTATTGTTTTGTATCGAATCCACAACATGCGTGTAATATTCTTTATGCCCAAATCCATAGACATTTGGTGGATTGACTGAAAATTTCTCAACCACTTCCTTATCGCTTGGAATAGGTTTAGCGAAGTTCCAATGCAGAATTTGATTCACAGCAAATCCGCCAATCTCGACACTCCCGCCCTCGCCCAAAATCGAAAGGCTGCCCTCCAAATCAACAGGGCGCGTGGCTGTTGTCGCCTCTATCATACCCAGCGCGCCGCTTGCAAAATGCACAATCGCCACGCCTGTGTCTTCAGCTTCGATATGGCTAAGTGCCGTGCGACTCTTGGCAAAGACACTTGTTACATCGCCAAGCATCCATTCAAGCAAGTCGATGTGGTGGCTCGCTTGGTTTGTGAAAACGCCGCCGTCCATCGCCCATGTTCCGCGCCATGAATCTTGGTCGTAATATTTTTGGTCGCGGCACCACCGCACGCGCACGCTGCCCATGACAAGCTTGCCAAAGCGCCCTGCCTCGAGTGCTTCGCGCAATTTTTGTACGGGGAGATTGTAGCGATTTTGCTTCACAACAAAGAGCTTAATCCGATTCTTATCGCATGCTTGAATCATTGCATCTGCATCATCAAGTGTGAGCGCCATAGGCTTCTCGACAACAACATGCTTGCGATAGGGTGCGAGCTCGATTGTGTGGCGCGCATGCAAGCCGCTTGGTGTCAGAATCGAAACGACATGGATTGTCGCGCCACATTGCCGCATCATCTCATGCATATCGGTAAAATAAGGGACACCATAGCGCTCCCCAAAGTTGCGTGCGCGCTCCTCTTGTACATCGCAGACACAGGCAAGCTGCATAGACGGAATCTCACCTTTGCTTAGGAGCTCGGCATGCCGCAACGCGATACGTCCGCAGCCAAGAAGCGCGACACCGAGCATGCTATTTGCCGACATACACTTGTCGGGGGCGCGTGATTCGCGCATGGGGATTTTTGAGATGTTCAATGAGCTGTGCACTCCAGCCCGGCATGCGCCCAATCACAAAAATCGGAGTGAAGAGCGAAACAGGAATCTTGAGCGCAGTGAGAATGATTCCGCTATAAAAATCCACATTGGGATAGAGTCCGCGTTTGATGAAGTATTCATCGCTCAACGCGACTTCTTCGAGCGCTTCAGCAATCTCGCTCAATCGTGCGTCCATTTTGATTCCCTTTTTGTTGAGCTCATTCTTGAGGTTTTTAATCGCCTTTGCGCGGGGGTCATAACTCTTATAGACACGATGCCCAAAGCCCATAAGGCGGAAGGGGTCGCTCTTGTCTTTCACACGTTCAATGAACTTGCTCACATTTTTCACATCGCCAATCTCGCGCAATTGGTCAAGCACTTTTTCGTTCGCGCCGCCATGCGATGGACCCCAAAGCGCGTTGATTCCAGCCGAAAGCGCCGCATAGGGATGTACGCCTGTGGATGCGACATTGCGCACTGTGGTTGTCGAAGCGTTTTGTCCATGGTCGGCATGGAGCGTGAAGATTTTGTCGAGCGCCTCGACTTCGAGAGGCGTAATCTCGGTTTCGCCATCTTTGGTGTATTTGAGGCGATTGCCCGGATAGGCGCGCAACATATAGAGAAAATTCTCGACATAACCGCGCGAGATGTCGGGGTAGATGAACGGCGCGCCAATCGAGTGGCGATACGAAAAAGCAACGAGTGTAGGGATTTTTGCGATGATGCGGCGCGCCATTACCTGATATTCATCTCGATTGTCAGGGTCGCGATAGTCATAATGGAATGTTGAAAGAGCCGCAACTGCCGAGCTTAGATTTGCCATTGGGTGCGCACTATCAGGAAAAGCCGAGAGGATATTGATGAGTCGTTCATTCAAGAACGAGCGGTGGCGCAACTCAAGCTCAAACTCGACTGATTCGTCTTTATTTTTGGGCGCTTCGCCTGTGATGAGTAGTTTTGCAACATCGGTAAAAGAATATTTATCCACGATGTCTTGGATTGGCATTCCTTTGTAGAGGAGCTGCCCCTCTTGCCCGTTGATGTAGCTAATCGTGCTTTGGCAGCCCGCTGTTGAACCATAGCCGGGGTCATACGAAAAAATTCCAGTCTTTTCAAATAATTTTGAAAAATCCACAGCTTTTGGTCCTCGCGTACATTCGATGAGGTCAAAATCGAATTTTTCGCCTGTTTCATTGTTGATGAGTGTCACTGTAGCCATTGATGCTCCTTGATGATAGATGAAATTCCCCCTGCGAAAAACAGGTGATTCTACTTTGTCAGCTTTTTGCTAAAATACACATTAAAAGAATGATTGCACAGATAGAATCAAAGGATATTGTAGCATTTATACCCAAGATTTTGCTTTAAAGTTTGTTTCAATCGTTCTGCGCTACAATGTGCAATATAGACAGGTGTCCGAGTGGTCGAAGGAGCACGCCTGGAACGCGTGTAAGGTGCAAGCCTTCAGGGGTTCGAATCCCCTTCTGTCTGCCATTCTTACTTTTCTTGCATTCCTTTTGCACTCCCTGCTGTGAGATGAAATTTGAACACCACAATAGAGCCATGCAAAATGATTTGCACACTGCGTCTCTATCATGACGATTCAAATCGCTACACTCGCGCTTCCTCTCGACGTTGCAATCGCTCCCAACGCGCATCAACCTCTTTTTGCCATTGCTCAATGAGGTGCTCGTTTTCTTTCGTGAACAAATGCTTGAATCGCCCCTGCACAGCGAGATAATCGCGCACAGGAATCACCTTTTTGGGGCGATAGGTGATGTTGAGCTCGCAACCATTCACAATTTCATAGAGTGGAAACACGAGCGAATCAACGGCTAAATCGCTGACTTCGATGGTCGTGTTGGACGGAAAACGCCATTCTGTCGTGCAGGCGCTCATCGCGTTGATGAAAGTCGGTCCTTCTGTCTCCATTGCACGTTTGATTTTTTGTGCCATATCTTTCCATTTGTTCGGCGCAACCTGTGCAACATAGGGCGAACCATGCGCTGCCATAATCGCCAAAATATCTTTTTTGCGGTCTTTTTTGCCATAACTGACGCGTCCTGCAGGTGTTGTTGTCGTATTTGCAGCAAAGGGTGTGCTGCCGCTTCTTTGCCCGCCCGTGTTTGCATAGACTTCGTTATCGAGACAAACATAAGTGATATTATGCCCGCGCTCAAAAGTGCCGCTGATGAATTGGAATCCGATGTCATACGTCGAGCCATCGCCTCCAATCGCGACAAACTTGGGCTTTTTGTCGCTATACAATCTGCCTTTGCGTTCCAAGCATTTATACATCGCCTCGGCACAACCAGCGGCTGTCGAGCTGTTTTCAAACCCGATATGAATCCATGGCGTGTCCCATGATGTGTGCGGATAGACAGCCGTGCTGACTTCCATACAACCAGTCGAAGCAGCAATAAAAACGGGATTGTCTGTCGCATTCAGTACTTCACGGATAATCATGCCATGTGCACAGCCGGGGCACAAAAGATGTGCACCCTCGAAACGTTCACGAGCGCGTGAGTATTGTTTAAGGTTTTTAATATCTGCCATAATGTCTCCTTAGAAAAAGCCGATTTGTGCGCCGCGAAGCCCGATGAATTGCTGTGTTGGCACACTACGTTTGCCGCTTTGCGCATCTTTGTTGAGTGTCTGATACACCTCGATGATGTCCGATTGCTTGAGGTCGCGCCCACCAAGTCCATAGATATAATTACTCACAATCGTTTTGTGCGCACTAAGCGCCTGATAGAGCGCCGCAACGCCTTCGTTGTAAAGCATTCCCATTGCGCCTGCGGGCGAGCTTCTATCAAGAAATGCAACAGCCTTTGCCTTTGCAAGCGCCTTGCCAAAGGCGCTATATGGCAGCGGACGCAACACGCGCAGCGCGACAACGCCTGCCTTGATTCCTCTTTTGCGCACTTCTTTTGCAGCAAAACGTGCAGATTCGACAGCCGTACCAAGCGCGACAATCACGACTTCGGCATCGTCCATGTCGTATTCTTCAACCGCGCGATAACGTCTGCCTGTGAGCTTCTGGAACTCGTCAAAAACGCGCTCAATCACATGGATAGATTCCATTAAATCATGGTGCTGACGCATTTTGTGTTCAAAATGCCAATCTTCTTCGGTTTGCGAACCATAAGTTACGGGGTGCTCGAAGTCAAGCAGGGGATTTTTGGGCTTATAATCGCCAATAAACGCATACGCTTCATCGTCTTGCAGAGGGTGTACACTCTGTGCCGTGTGTGAGCAGATGAATCCGTCTTGATGCACCATGACAGGCAAGCGCACCGCTAAATCTTCGGCAATCTTAAATGCCATAAGATTCAAATCATACACTTCTTGCGCATTGTAGGCACATAGATTAATCCAGCCCGCATCGCGCCCAAGATACATATCAGAATGGTCGCCATTGACATTCAATGGGCTTGCAAGCGCACGGTTGACGAGGTTGAGCACAATCGGCAAGCGCATTCCTGACGCTTGATAGAGCACCTCAACCATCAGCGCAAAGCCTTGCGAGCTTGTCGCTGTGGCAACACGTCCGCCCGCAGCAGCCGCACCAACGCAACCGCTCATTGCAGCATGTTCGCTTTCAACCATCACAAACTCACCATCGACATAGCCATCTGCCAAAAAACTCGCATAAGTCTGGACGATGGGTGTTGAAGGCGTGATAGGATAGGCAGCAACAACATCAATTTGCGCTTGTCGCATTGCATGCGTGGCTGCCATATTGCCGTCCCATACTTCTGTTTTTTGAAGTTCCATTTTAGCTGCCATTATGCCTCCTTTGCTTTTGATTCTTTTGCAGGCCATTGCGCAAGCGCATCTTCCTCACTCATATAATCCGAGAACATAATCAGCGATTTGGGATTTGTGGGGCAAACCTGCGCACAAACACCACAGCCCTTGCAATGGACATAATCCACCCCACTCATTTTGTCATCGCGCGCCAATATGGACGCATCGGGACAGAACACCCAGCAATTGAAACAATTGATACAATGGTCATGATTATAAACAGGCTTATTGACACGCCAATGCGCCACACTCGCTGTATAGGAGCTATCCTTACGATAAACGCGCTCACTTGCATGCTTGTCCAAATTCTCGTTTGCTTGATTCTCAAATGGGAATAGCAATGTCCCAATTTCAAATTCATTCCAACCTTTCAGTTTTTCCATTCTCACTCCTTAAGACACTTCGTTATATGCACGCGTAATGGCGACCATGTTCGCGTCAATGACGCTTTGTGGGAGTTTTTTGCCTAAGACCTTCTTAAAAGCCTCAAGAAAAAAATCCAGTTCTAATTCCCCAGAAACCTTGATAAGCGCACCAAGCATCGGTGCATTGGGGACAGATTTCCCAATTGTTTCAAGCGAGATTTTGATACAATCAAGCGTATGGACTTTTTTGCCAGCAAGCTCGGGCTTGCGCTCGATGAGCTCGTCTTTGCTTAAATGGGTTGTGATGATATATTGCGTCTCGGGTTTTTCGTTCTCACAAATATTGGTGATAAAAACTAATCCCGGGTCAATGACCAAGACATAATCAGGATTCATAAATTTCTCGTAATTTAGAATCTCATTATCATCAACACGATTATATGCCGTCATTGCCGCACCACGTTTTGCTGAACCATAGAACGCAAAAGCCTGCACCTCTTTGCCCGTTTTAGCAAAGACATCAGCCAGCCCTTTTGCCCCCGTAACCGCACCTTGTCCTGCGCGGCTATGCCATCGAATTTCTAGCATAGCTTCTCCTTTTGTTTTCTTAATAGTCATGAATAATTCTAGGCAAATCGCCCTTAAAAAGTGCTGTAATTTTTGGGAATATCAGAAGCAGAGGCTTGTTTCGATTCGTAACATTTCGTATCATCTGCAATGGTGGCCACGACTGGACTTGAACCAGCGACCACTACCATGTCAAGGTAGTGCTCTACCAACTGAGCTACGCGACCAAGAACAATAGAACAGACAATAATCAATAAACATACACAAAGGGGATATGGCTCCGGATGCAGGATTCGAACCTGCGACCAAGTGGTTAACAGCCACCTACTCTACCGCTGAGCTAATCCGGAATATTCAAAGTAGAAACCGCATTCTATCGCAATTTTTTGCGTTTGTCAAGGGGTTTTCAAAAAAGCTGCAAATTCTGATTGCAGCGCGTTTGCAACATAGAGTGCACCCTTGAATCGCTCACCCAAAAGTGTGGGAGAAATCAATGTCTTCAACGTGGAGGCATAATGAATATATTCCCGTTTTTCGGGCGAAAGCCCCGCAACAATGCGCTCGAAAACCTCGACCAATCCCAAGCGCAATAGAATCGTGTTTTGCCGACCATAGAGCACACAAGCCCCACCAAAACGTTCAAAAAGCCATTGGACATACTCCCACGCAACATCGTATGTGATGTCCGCATTGCCCAAAAATGCGTGGGGATTGCGCATAAAATCATCAAAGCCAAAAATTGCCGATTCTTTAAAAAAGCGCAACGAAAATGCGTTGCTAAAGCCCCGCTCGCCATAATCAAACGTCAAAAATGCCCAATGTTCTTGCTGTGTCAAAAGCTGCTCCAAAAACGGCAGATAGGCAAGCGGAATCTCGCCACAAACAACACAAAACCGCTGCGCAACCTCAACAAGCTGCCGCGCATAGTCTGCCTGCTCGCTACTTAGCGTGCTCAAGGGCATAAATGCAAATTTTTGATTCTCAAACATTCCAAATGTATATGCACCCGATTCGTGGCGCAACAAATCACATGGCATAGCATCAAACAATTCATTAGCGACAAATAGCGGGCTATCGAACGTCTCTGCCGATTCCACGATGCGCACATGCAAACCCAATGTGTCAAAATACGCGCGCTGCTTTTGCGCCAAAATCGATAGCGGCTCGATAATGACAAATGCGAGAGATTCAAAAACATGTGGAAAAAAACGTTGCAAATAGCGCATGATGTCGGCAAGCAAATAGCCCCTATCAGCACCAATCTCAACGATTGTACGCGGAAAACCACATTGCTCAAAACTCTGCGCAATCAAAGCAGCGATGGTGTCGCCAAACAGCTCGCCCGCCGACACGGACGTATAGAAATCGCCCTCTTTGCCAATCTTTGCGTGCTGATAATAGCCATTTTCGCCATAGAGCGCACGGTGCATCGAATCTGCAAAAAATTCCACGCAAAAGTCCGCTATGGCTCAATCGTTGCGCATGCAGCTTCAAAACGTGCAAAGCCCTCGTTGATTTCGTTCTCGTTGATTGTAAGCGGCGGCACAAAGCGCACAACATTTACGCCCGAGCGCAAGACAAGCACGCGGTGCGCGAAGCATTTTTCAATCACGTGCGTTTGCAGCTCATCGCGCGCACATTGCAACCCACACATGAGTCCGATTCCAACTCTGCGCGCAAAAAGCTGCGGGAATTTCTCGCACATCTGCGCAAGCTTTTGCCAAAAGAGCTCGATTCGCCCTGCGAGGCGCTTGGAATCTTTTTCGTTTTGCAAGAGTTCGAGCACGCACAAAGCCGCACGTGTAGCGAGAGGATTGCCACCAAATGTGCTGCCATGGTCGCCGGGCGCAAAAATATCTTTGAGCGTTGTGAGCACAGCGCCAATCGGCACACCCCCAGCAAGCCCCTTTGCGAGCGTAACAACATCAGGCTGCAAACCATAGAGATTGCTCGCGAGAAACTCGCCGCTGCGGTAGATTCCGCTTTGCACCTCATCAATCATGAGCAGAATCCCACGTTCCTTGAGCGTCTTTGCAAGCGCATGCATTTCAGATTGATTGAGGCATTCAATCCCGCCTTCGCCCTTGATGAGTTCGAGCAGCACAGCCGCCGTTTGGTCATCGAGCAGCTGTTGCACATGTGCGAGATTGTCAGCATGCACGAATCCATCGGGATAGGGCGCGAAATGTGCATGCATTTTCTCCTGCCCTGTGGCTTTGAGCGTGGCAATTGTGCGCCCATGGAACGATTGGCGCAACGAAATAATCTTGAATCGATTCTGCGCCTCGCCGTTTTTGCGCGCAATCTTAATCGCCGCTTCGTTCGCCTCTGCGCCCGAGTTGCAGAAAAAAATGCGTGCGTCCAAACCGCTTAGATTCACGATGCGCTCGGCGAGCTCGGCTTGATTGGTGATTCCATATAGATTGCTCACATGAATGAGCTTCAAGGCTTGGTCATACAGCGCCTGCGCGAGCCTTTCATTGCCATGCCCAACGCTACAAACGGCGATTCCAGCCATGAAGTCGATATAATCCGAATCGCCCGCATACAGCACCGCCCCCTTGCCTCTGTCAAAACAAATGGGATTGCGTTTGTAGGTATGCAGGACATATTGCAAATCCTTTTCTTGATATGTCATTCTCTCTCCTTTAGCCCAAATGCAATTCTTGATACAATCTCACAGCGCTGCGGTCGCTCAAGCTCGCGATAAAATCCGCAACCACACGGTGCAGCTTTGCACCCGCATCAATCCGAGCGCGATAGGGCGCTTCGAGCAGGCGCGTGTCGTTCATCAAATCCTCAAACAGCGCGCGCACACAGCGCTTGCCAAATGCCATTTTGCGCTTCACGGCGTCATGGTAATAGAGTTCTTGAAATAATATTTTTTTCAGCTCCAAAAAAGGCGCATCGAGCTCGGGCGCAAGCCCGATTCCATGGTCGCAATCGCTTGGAATCTGTGCGCATTGCGGCGCTTTACTTGCTGATTTTAGATAAGGCGAGTGCGATGAATGGGCAATCAGACTCGTAATCGCCACATGAATAAGCGCCGTTACAAACCGCGCCTGAAACACCGAATCCCCCTCGCAAATGCCCTCATTCTGCACCAAAACAAGCGCATTTTGCACGAATGCGTTGTCACGAATGGAATCAAAGCGCAAAAAGCCACATTTCAAGCCATCATCGATGTCATGGCTGATATACGCGATTTCATCGGCGCAATCCACCACGATTGCCTCGAGGCTTGGGTGCAAATCAAGCTGAAAATGCGCATCGAGATAGGCTGCAAGTTCGGTATTGAAAAAATCTTTGCGATAGGGTGCAGAATGTTTGAGGATTCCTTCCAAAGTCGCAAAGGTGAGATTCAAGCCATCAAAATCCTTGTAGCGCTTTTCGAGTTTTTGTACCACACGAAACGACTGGAAGTTGTGGTCAAATCGCGCGCCGTTGCATTGGGAATGACAACGTAACACAGAATCGAGCTCATCACCGCCCGCATGCCCAAAGGGTGTGTGCCCCAAATCATGTGCGAGCGCAATGGCTTCGCAAAGCGATTCACAAAGCCCAAGCTGCTTGGCAATCGAACGCGCAATCTGGCTGACTTCGAGCGAATGCGTGAGGCGCGTGCGAAAAAAATCACCCACACTATTGAGAAAAACCTGCGTTTTGTATTCAAGCCGCCGAAACGAGGAACAATGGATAATCCTGTCGCGGTCGCGAGAGAATGGGTCGCGAAAGTCCTCTTTGGCTGCATAGAATCGCTGTTCTGGCTGCCGTTTTGTTGATTGCCATTCGTCTAATTGCATGTTTTCCTCAAAACTGAATAAAAAGCTATATGTTACCATGTCTTGGATAAAATAGCAAAAAGTTGCAAGGAACAATATGTCACAATCTCAACATTCTTCGCCTCGCCTACTTATGCACGCCTTTGGCGAATACCAAACAAATTGTTATATTCTTGTCTTTGATTCTGGCGAACTCATTATCGACCCTGGAATGGGCGCGACAAAATGGGTGTGCGAAAACTGCCACAACCCGCTTGCGATTCTGAACACGCATGGGCATTTTGACCATATTTGGAGCAATCAGGAGCTGCAAAGTGTCTATGCAGGGATTCCGCTGATTGTGCATGCCGGCGATGCGTTTATGCTGCGCGAGGATTGCTTCGGGCTCAATCTCCCCTGCTCCGCGCCCACGCACTTGGTGCAAAATGACGGCGAGAGCCTGCGCTTTGGTGACATTGAAGTGCGCTACTGGCATTTCCCCGGGCACACGCCGGGCTGTTGCATCATCGAAACCGATGTGGGAATCTTTAGTGGCGATTTTATCTTTCATCGCTCGATTGGACGCTATGACTTCCCCTACTCGTCCGAAAGCGAGATGAAACAGAGCCTGTTGCGATTCCAAGTTTGGTGCAATGCCAAAAGTGAACGTGCAAACAAACCCATCTATCCCGGGCACGGCGCTTCCACCATAGCAAGCGAGGAATGCCAAAACATCGATTTTTGGCTCGCGCGTATGGGGTGATTTGGCAAAGTCGCTGTGAAGGAGGGGTTGATGTATGCGCAAAATATGCCTGAAGAGGATTTGAAAAACCATATCGCGCATGATTTTTTCAAGGGATTGGACATGTCAACGATGGGCAAAATTGATTTTTGCGTGTCGTATCGCGCCAAGACATTGTTTCAGGCAAT
The DNA here is from genome assembly GCA_947177485.1 of uncultured Helicobacter sp. Classification (GTDB taxonomy): domain Bacteria; phylum Campylobacterota; class Campylobacteria; order Campylobacterales; family Helicobacteraceae; genus NHYN01. The sequence goes on along the minus strand of CAMWUR010000004.1, from coordinate 52,817 downwards.
CCATTTTCTTTGGGCAGAGGCAAAGAGGGGGAATAAAGCGGATATTGTGGAATCGTTTGTGCAGCTGATTCTAACGATTGGCAAGGAAAGAACATTTGAAAACGAGCTCCCGCCGCTTTTCTTGGGCGCGTTTGATTGCGAGAAAATCGCGTTTATTCCGTATTATGAAATCATGGATATTTTTAGCCAAAATGATTTTAATTGGAATGTCGCACCGAGCGACCACAGCACGAAGGAATTTAGGCAACTCTATGCAAAGTCAAAAGATATTTTGGAATCCAAGAAATTGCAATTTGATTTTGAGCATGATTCTAAAGAATTGCGCGAGTTTATCAGGGAGAATTTCACGCTCGAAAATGAGCATGTGCATAGGATTCAAATCACAAAGAATAATTTCACAAATGTTTATCAAAAATGGCTTTTAAGTGTGAAGGATTCTATTAGCATTGATTGGAATCTTGCCAAAAGCTCGGGCATTTTGGACGCGGATTTCTATCTCGCCGATTTGCTAAGTATCGAGAATCAAAGCCTACTAGATAAACTCTTTGTTGTGCTTAGAAAAACACATTATGAGTTTAATAAAATCATCACGTTCATGGGGTCGGAGCAAAAGGACACAGCAACGTTTAGAGACAATCAAAAAGCCCATAATGAGTTTTGGAATCTCTACGAGCGCCCTCCAAAAGAAATCTATTGGGATTATATCATCGATAGGCGCGATTTGCTCGTGCCTAGTGATATTCGCGAGCGCAAGGGGGCGTTTTTTACGCCACAAGTTTGGGTGCAAAAGGCGCAAGAATACCTTGTTAAAGCGTTAGGCGAAGATTGGCAGAGTGAATACATTGTCTGGGATTGTGCCGCAGGGACAGGGAATCTGTTTGCAAACCTCACCGAACCACGCAATTTTTATGCCTCAACGCTCGATAAGGCAGATGTGGAGATTATGAAAGAGCTTGCAAAAAATCAGCATTTGCCACTTTTAGAAAGGCACATTTTCCAATTTGATTTTTTGAATGATTGTTTTTTCGACAAGCCTTGTGAAAAACATAAAGATAAGCTGGATTCTACTTGCAGAAACTGCCAAAACTCTAAACTTCCAAAAAAATTGCAAGAAATTCTCAAAGATAAAGAAAAACGCAAAAAGCTCATCATCTTTATCAACCCGCCGTATGCGGAAGCTGCTAGTACAAAAACCATAACACAAACAACAAATAACAAGATAAATGTTAGTAATCAAACATTTGTTTCGGAACAATATGGCAAAAAATATAAAAAATCTACACGGGAACTTTTTGTGCAATTTTTTATACGCACTTACTTAGAAATTCCACACTGCATACTTGCAAGTTTTTCTAAACTTAAATATCTGAATGCAAGTAATTTTATTGAATTTAGAGAATTATTCAAGGCAGAGTTTAAGGGAGGATTTATTGTTCCAGCTGATACTTTTGATAATGTTAAGGGGCAATTTCCGATTGGATTCTTAGTTTGGGATTTGAGCAAAAATGGCAAGCAATAAATGATAATAGCAAAAAGGAGATAAAATGACAATAACGCTTAAAAATGTAGATTCTGCAACTTTGCAAGTGATTGAAAGCTTACAGGCTTTGAATCCAAAACTTACTATTGAAAAAGGGGAGGAAAAAGAAGAATTTTCATTATTGCGAGAAAAAATGAAACAAAACCTAAATAAACCGCAAAATCGTGCAGTATTTGAGAGATTAAAAGATAAATGAAATATTTATCACTTGATGAAGCAATTATCTTGCATGATGATATTATGGAAATAATGGGGGGCTTGAAGGGTTTTAATAAAAGCCAAATCGGGCTTTTAGATTCTGCTTTGAGTCAAATTCAAAATGATGAACTTTATCCTCACTTTTTAGATAAACTCACACATTTAATGTTTGCCTGTGTGAAGTTTCACCCCTTTGCAGATGGAAACAAGCGCACTGCAATTTATCTAGCAAATGCGTTTATAGAGCTCAATTGTCCCAATCATTTACCTGATGATTTTTATCAAAGATTAGAAGATATTGTAGTCTTTGTAGCAGAGGGCAAAATATCAAAAGAAGATTTACAAAAAATACTAAAAAAATTATTGGAGACACAATGAAAGTAATAGGACTTGATATGTTTGATAGGAATGGAGAATTTTTAGGGATAAAGAGGATTTATATAAACGACAAGGCAAAAAGCATTAATCAATGGATAAAACAATTTGTTGATACGCAATCCCAAGAACTTTGCACAATTTGTTGCAAAGGAACAGATTTTCAAAATAGTAATTTTTGTAATATTAATTTTTGGGATTCTATAAAAGGTGTTGGTAATGCTAAAGGAATAACCAAACTTAAAATTACCAAAAACAATATTATGTTGGTTTCCATTTACTTCGCCGTGCGCCATTGTATCAAAGCCACATGGATAAACGACCGCGACCAATTCCTAATGCCAAACAAGGAATGGGCAAAGGATAGAGAGTTTCAAAATGATTGCCTCGCGTTTATGCTTTTTCATGGGCAGAATCGCATTACAAGCAAAGAGGGAACAAATCCATTTATCCCATTTTCCGAAACAGATGTGGGCGCAAAAGAAGCGTTTGAGAGTGATTTCATGATTTGTTTTATAAGTGGCAAAATCAAACAAGACTCCGCTTGTCATTCTGAAGCGCTAGCTGAAGAATCTCGCAAAAACCTTAAGAGAGATGTTGCGCCAACTCAACATAATAAAAAAGAACAAAATGGCTTTGATGAGGAATCGTTTTATGTTGAAAATCTGATTCCCACAGAGCCTTTAGAATTTAGCGAAGAGGCAAAGGCAGTCTTTGCTGCGGGGCTCAAGCTTTGGCAATATTACCATAGCCAAGATTTTCATGATTCTAAGAATCCCTATAATCCCAATGCAAGCCTCTATGACATCAAGGCATATTTTCAAGGGCTAAGCGCGAGCGGTAGAATGAATCCGCCACAAAAGGCGAAAGATTCGTATTACAAAGATTTAATTGGGAATCTCAACTATGAGCTCGAGAATCTCGCCAAAAAGATTGAACCAAAGGTCTATGAATATGAGTTTTTACTCGAGTAGCAAAAATCAAAAAAGCGATACAAAAACAAAGGAGAGAAAATGACACTAGTTTTGAAGAATGTTGATATTGAATTGTTGCATGTCATTCAGAGTCTGAAAATCTTAAAGCCAGATTTTGAGATTATTCAAATATCTCAAGAGACATTAGAGGCAATGGCAGAGGCTGAAACAATCTATACAGAAATTAAACAGGGCATAAGAAAGCCCTATGATTCGTGGGAAGAAGCAAAAGAGGCTTTATTGGGTGATTAATAATGTATCGGGTAGAATGGACATCACAATTTAAAAAAGATTACAAAAAAATAATAAAACAAGGTAAAGCCGATATTGTTGATAGCATGATTGAAAAACTTGCCCGCAACGAAACCCTAGAGGAACGTCATAGAGACCATGCGCTATTCGGTCTCTATCAGGGACACAGAGAATGCCATATCAGCCCTGACTTGCTCTTAATCTATAAAAAATATGAACATATTTTAGTGCTCATTTGCGTTCGTGTGAGTAGCCATAGTGAGCTATTTTAAGCAAAATCAAAGGTCTATAAATGTGGATTCCTGCTCAAATAAAGCGACATGAAGCCAAAACAAGACATCATCAAAAAACAAAGGAGAAAAAATGACACTCGTTGTCAAAAATGCCGATTCTAAGGTTTTGGGAGTCTTAGAGAGCCTCAAGGCTTTTAATCCAAAACTTCAGATTCAAGAGGAATGCCCCATTTGTGCAGCAGCAAATTATACCCTAAATCCAAAGGCAGAAAAAAGGCTCAAAAAGGCAATAAAAGAAATAGAAAGAAAACGCAAAAAGGGCACATTGAAAACTTTTCATAGCATAGAAGAATTGAAGGCGGATTTAGAATCATGACATATTCTATTACCTTTACAAAAAAATTTAAAAAATCTTTTAAAAAACTCGCCCAAAGCGATAAAGAACAAGTACTCAAAATTCTTGACAAACTTGCCAAAAAGGAAATTTTGGAAGATAAATATCATGACCATGCACTAGTAGGTAATTTTAAAGGTTGCCGAGATTGCCATATTAGACCCGACCTTATTTTAATTTATAAAATAAATAATGAATATTTAGAACTTTTGGCAATGCGTCTTGGTAGCCATAGCGAGCTGTTCTAAGAGGATAAGAGGAACAGAATAGCTAGATTCTGCCCTCTTATATGATGAAAGATTAGAGAGACGCATTCTCCAGCAGATTCTGCTCTCTCATCGCCGTATAAATCGCGTCATACCCGCGCAGTTGCTCTTCGCCAACGCGCACCCACTTGTTCAGCCCCTCCATGCTCATCATCTTGCTAATCATCGGGTCGTCTTTGCGCTCGTTTTGCGAAAGCAACATCTGCGCAAACGTCTCGCCAAGCCCAAAATCAAAGCTTGGCAGCACCGAAAAATTGCAATGGCAATAGCCCGGGCTGCTCCAAAAGCTCGCAATCTCGGGGTAGCTGCCCTCTTGCAAAATACGAATCCACGTGCTTGAGCCAATCGCGCCCGCGTCCAGCTCGCCGCGCTTAATGCTATCAAGCACATCAAACTCGCTGCGCCCCGTGTCGCCGTGCTTGCCCAAGTCGCTGTTGTGGCGCACAACCTTAAGCTCTGCTGCGCGAATCTCATCGCTGCGCCCGCGCCCGCATTCATCGGGCGAGTGGAACTCGGTGATTTCAGGTACAATCTTTGCTTGTTGCAGATAATACAACCCCATAATCGCCGCTTGCGCCGAATCGCGGCTGCCGAGCCCAAAGCGCTTGCCCTTGAGGTCGACGAGGGTTTGGATTCCACTATCTTTGAGTGCGACAAACTTTGTCGTAAAGTCAATATCGGTGTCGCGCATGATAAGAGCGCGCGCTGCATTGTTTGTCGCGTGCAATGTGCGAATCCACGCGACATTTGTATTCCAAGCCACATCGATATGCCCCTTGAGAAGCGAATCAACTTGTCGTTCATAATTGCTAAACAGGACATAATCCAGCCCGATTCCAAAATCTCCCGCGTTTGCATAGTCACGGATAATATCCCAGATGGGCACAACCTTTGGGTCATAGGCAACTGCGCCGAGCAAAAGTGTCTTTTTCACGAGCCGCTCCTTATTTGCGCAACGCGTCCCCAAGCCACATCTTGACGACATCAAGACTTGGCGCCATCACTTGTGCTGCATACGAATCGCGCAAATAACGTTCAAGCGGCAACAATTTACTATATGCCTTGCCCCCACCAAGCCGCATAGCGAGCGAGCAAATCTCGGTAACAAGCTCTGTTGCATTCACGCGGCATGCAAAAATCTTTGTCGCTGCGTCTGTTTCGCCCGCGTCAAAACTGCGCGCGGCTTCGAGCACAAGTGCGCGGGCGCTTTGAGCTTTGGTATAGAGTGTGGCGAGGTGGGCGCGCACCATCTCAATATCGCACAAAGCATTGCCATTGGTGTATTTGCGTTCTTTTGTGTGCGCCAGCGCACAATTGTATGCCGCGTTGCCAAGCCCCGCATAGATTGCCCCAAGCCCTGTGATAAAATACATCGCGACAAGCCCCGCTTGGTCTTCGCCCTGCCCTTCAGCACCCACAAGCATCGAATTGGGAACTTTGACGCCATTGTATTGCACCGGCTTTGAGTTGTTGCCGCGCATTCCCACGCCGTTCCAAAGGTTGTGTTCATGCACAAGATTCTGACTATTGCGCTCCACAAGCCAATTATTGCGCTTGCCCTTTAGCTTGCATGAGTTGGTATACGTCAAGTAATAATCCGCAAATTCTGCCGAGGTAACAAAGCTCTTGCGCCCGTTTAGAATCCGAAAATCCCCCGCTTCTTGCTCGGTCATGTCGGGCAAGTCAAAATGCGTGCCCGAGCCGCTCTCGCTGTATGCAAGCGCAATGGCAAGCTCGCCCCTTGCGACTTTTGCAAGAATCTCGCCGAATACCTGACCACCAAACTTTGCAAGCATTGCAGTTGCCGTATTGTGCATCATATAGCACAATGCCGTGGTCGCGTCAAACTCCGCAAGAATCCCGCAAACTCTTGCATGATGCACATCGCCGCCGCCAAGCCCGCCAAACTCTTTGGGCACGAGCAAGCCCATGAATCCCTCCTTGCGCAATGCGTTGTATGCTTCGGCAGGGAATCTCCCGTCCTCATCGACACTCTTCGTGATGGGCGCAATGACTCTTTCGCCAAGCGCTTTTGTTTCTTGTTCCAAATTGTCCAATGTTAACATTTCTACTCCTTTTGTAAAGGATTACACGAATCCTTAAGATTAAGTCTCATAGACTCTTATCTAGGGGCAACACTCCCCCACACAACAGCCTACATGAAATTGGGCGTGTGCGCCTTGCTTAACTCAAACGCGAGTTCTTCGTCAATTCCGCACTCAACGAGCCTCTTGGTGCGGTTAGCTTCCATTTTTGCCTTGAGATTCTCGACCATCTCAAACCCGCGCGCAATCTCTATCGCGCTATCGCCCCCGCCGGCAAAGACAGCGAGAGATTCAAGCAAGAGTGTTGATTCCCCACTCACCTCATCAAGATAGACCTTGCGGCGCAACACAGAATCTTTGAGAATCTCGATTCGATGCGGGTTGCTCAAAAGCGCCATTTTGACATTGTTCATGCCATACGCGACATGCCGCGCCTCGTCTTTGCGCGCGAGGTTGAATAGCTTTTTAGTAGGCAAATCGGGCGCGCAATCTTCAAGAAACTTGAGCAAATCAATAAATGTCCCTTCGCCCATGATGTGCAGCAAAAAGCTCGCGGCGAGATAATTGCTTTCTTTGAACAAGCTAAAAAGGCTTTGCTGCGTGGTCAGCGTGGAATATTGCACGCCCAAATGTGTCGCGTTTGCGCGCTTGGTGAATGCTTCGATATGCCGCGCTTCATCGCCGATAATGCTGGATAACAGCATCGGAATGGGCAGGAAATAGGGCGAAATCTGCGCGAGGAATTTGGCAGGAATATAGAGTGCGCTTAGTTCATTCTCTATCAAATACGTCATAATCTGTGCAATTGCAAACTCGACTTTGGGCGCAAAGTCTGGAATCGCGCTCCATTCAATCGCGCTTGTTGCGTTCCATTGCGCCGCCTTGGCGTCCTCGTACATCTTGCTCACATTCTTACTCCAAAGCTCGTCTTTGTGATTCAGCGCAAAATGATAATCGGGGCTCGCCTTTTGCGCCACAACGCCATGCGGCGCGAGCCCAATTTCGCGCGGAGCAAGCGCGAGCTCGGGCGAAAACGTCATAAAATTTTGTATAGAATCCTTGCGCAAAAGATACGCAAAGCAGCCCTTCAGCGCCGTTTTGTGCACAAACGATTCGCCTTTCAGCCGACAGTATGAAATGAGCTCGGATTCGAGATTATCAAATCGGCTTAGAATCTCGATTGTGTCGCCTGTGTCGGCAAGCAAAAAGGCATTCTCAAGCCGCAGAAAAAACAGTTTGCCAAGTGGGATATTGTCGCAATTCAAAGAATGTTGCATTGTGATTGCTTTAGGATAAGATACGCAGATATAGCAGAAAAATCGGCTTGTCTGTGGTTTGCACACGGCAAAATCAATATGCAATTGTAGTGTAAAAAACTTTTGATTTGCTAAAATAACGCGGCAGCTGCTACAATTCGGAAAAAAATCGAGGAAAACAACAAATGCAGGCAAAACATTCAAACCTCATTCCCATTCTCACAATTGCCGGGAGCGATTGCAGCGGGGGCGCGGGCATTCAGGCGGATTTGAAAACATTCAGCGCACACAATCTCTTTGGCATGAGTGTCGTGCTTAGCGTTGTGGCAGAAAACACGGCGCGCGTACTCTCGAGCTTCGATGTGCCGACACAATGTGTCGATGAGCAGTTCGAGGCGGTGTTCGAGGACATTCCGCCGCGAGCCGTGAAAATCGGTATGCTCGGCAGCGCCGACATCATCGCGTGCGTGGCGCGGAATCTCCAAAAATGGCAGCCCAAAAATATCGTCATCGACCCTGTGATGTTTGCTAAAAATGGATTTGCACTCATGCCACCACAAAATTGCGCGCTGTTTGCACAAACGATGATTCGCTTTGCCGATGTGCTCACGCCCAATATCCCCGAGGCGCAAGCACTCTGTGGGTTTGAGATTTGCGATGAAAACGCGATGAAACGTGCAGCAGAGGTGCTGTGCAAAAAGGGCGCAAAGAATGTGCTGATTAAGGGCGGACATCGCAGCGAAAACGCGAACGATGTCTTTTTTGATGGCAAGGACATGAACGTTCTTGCGAGCGAGCGCATCGAGACGCGCAACACGCATGGCACAGGCTGCACACTTAGTTCGGCGATTGCCGCGAACCTCGCGCTGGGCAAGAGCGCGCTCGAATCCGTGCGCGAGGCGAAGGAATATGTGTTTGGCGCGATTCTGCACTCTCTCAATCTTGGCAAGGGGCATGGTCCAACGAACCATTTCTATCGCGTGTTTGCGCCAGAATCTTAAGGTTTTTCAAAGCTTTTATGCGCTATATTCATTTTTGAGGATAATCACTAAAAATGAATGTCCTTAGAAAGGATTTCATAAAACCATTATTGCAAGGAGTTCTATGCAAAGAGAAACCATTCGTCTCGGGCTATGTGTTGGCTTTTTGTCGGCAACATTGCGCCAAAAGCTTCAAAAGAGTTTCGCGCGACATCTCGCGCCCTATCAGCTCGAGCACAGACAGGCAGGGATTTTATGGGTGTGCTATGCACAGCCCAAAACACAAAGTTTCATCAGCCAGCTTGGTGAACTCGACAAGAATTATGCGCGCATTTTTGTTGAGGATTTGCAACAAAAAGGGCTGATTGAACGTGTCATTAATCCCCAAGACCACAGGGAAAAGCTGCTCGTCCTCACAGAATCGGGTAAAAGAGTTGCGGAAGAAACATTTGCACTCATGTTGCAATCGCAAAAAGAGTTTCTCTTAACTCATCTTAGCAAAGACGAACTAGAAACTTTGCAAAAACTCCTCTATAAATGCTTTGTTGGAATCCACCAAACTAACATTTAGGAGACACAATGAAAATCGTAACACTTGGTAAACTTTTGCTTTGGATTGGAATCTTTGCCTCCACGCTTTATGCGCGTGATTATTCTGTACGTGAAGATTCTAAAATTGGTTTTAATGTCGATAAGTTTTTGGTGCTGAATGTCGAGGGACGATTTCAAAAATTCAGCGGAACACTCACGCTTGATGCACAGAACAAAATCATAGCACTTAGCGGCGAAGTCGCGATGGATTCGATTATGACAGAGAACGCGAAACGTGATGCGCACTTGCTTGCGCCCGATTTCTTGGACGCGCAAAACTTCCCCACTGCGCGGCTCTCGCTCGTCTCATATACGCCATATGAAAGCGAGGATTCAGGCAAGATTGCAGGCAAGCTTATGGCACTCCTCGAGCTACATGGCAAAAGTCAGCACATCGAGTTTGATAGCGTCCTTGCGCCTGAATCGGATAATCCCACGCTTTCGCTTCGCGGCGAACTCAACATCAAAGATTTTGGAATCGAGGGTTCGATGATGAACAGCAACACCGTAACAATCGACTTGCAAACAACGTGAGAATAGCCGCAATCATTGCATACTATTAGGGATTGTATGCTATACTTTCGCATTTATTTTGAGTCTTAAACAAGCGCCCATAGCTGCGGGCGCACAGGCGCAAATTATCAAGGAGATTTTATGCGAAGCGACACCATTAAAAAGGGATTCCAAAGAGCCCCCCACAGAAGTTTATTACGCGCTACCGGTCTAAAGGACGAGGATTTTAACAAGCCCTTTATCGGCATTGCAAATAGTTATATTGACATTATTCCCGGGCATTTTTTCTTAAATAAATACGCGCAAATCATCAAAGAGGAGATTCGCACTGCGGGTGGCGTGCCCTTTGAGTTTAACACCATCGGTGTAGATGACGGAATCGCAATGGGGCATAGCGGTATGCTCTACTCTCTGCCAAGCCGCGAGCTGATTGCGGATTCTATTGAAACAATGATGAATGCGCATAGTTTGGACGCGATGATTTGTATCCCAAACTGCGATAAAATCGTGCCCGGAATGCTTATGGGTGCTTTGCGCGTGAATGTGCCGACAATCTTTGTGAGTGGCGGTCCAATGCGTGCGGGCAAGCTAGAGGACGGCACAATACTAGATTTAAACTCTGCCTTTGAAGCGGTGGGCGCGTTTAATGAGGGCAAGATTGATGAGAAAAGGTTACACGAAATAGAATGCAATGCGTGCCCAAGTGGCGGAAGTTGTAGTGGAATGTTTACCGCAAACTCTATGAATACGCTTTGTGAGGCTATGGGTGTTGCGCTGCCCGGAAATGGGACGATTCTAGCCCTTAGCAAGGAGCGCGAGGAGCTTTTACGCAAAGCAGCGCGTAGAATCGTAGAAATCGCGCTTGATGAGCAAAAAAGCGAAAAGTTTAGATTCCGCAATATTTTGAATCAAAAAGCTGTGCATAACGCCTTTGTCGTAGATATGGCAATGGGTGGAAGCACGAATACGATTCTGCATATGCTCGCAATCGCCAAAGAAGCGGAGGTGGATTTTAACCTAGATTCTATCAACGCACTTGCCTCCCAAGTGGCACACATCGCCAAAATCGCCCCTGCCCTTAGTAACGTGCATATGGAGGATATTCACCGCGCCGGTGGCGTCAGTGCCGTGATGAATGAGGTGGCAAAAAGGGGTAACGCTGCCTTTGAGCTAGATTTTAAAACAAGCGGAACAACAGATTCGATTCGCATTATGCGATTTACAAAAGAATTGCAAAAATATCAAGAGGCTGTGATTTCTCTTGTTTTGAATTACGACAATCACGATGATTTATGGCGTAAGGCATATCTTAAAACTCAACTTGACTTGCATAATATTGCTGATTATTATAAAAATGGTGCATTTTGGATTGCTCTTGAGGGCGAAGAAGTCGTTGGTTGTATCGGTGTTTATGAAGAGCAAAAAGGCATTGGAATCCTAAAAAAATTCATCATTCATCAAAGATATTATTCGTCCATTTCTCTTGTAAATCGACTTTGTGCCGAGTTGTTTGCATTTCTTGAGCGATCGCATTATAAAACATTGATTGCCGATAGTCCTAATAAGGGCTATATTAATACTTATACGGGTGGATTAAACTTTGGCGAGCTTATTTTTGATACGCCCGAAGCCACGCAGCAAAATCGGGAATTTTATACAAAAATGGGCTTTAGGCAAGTTCCTTATGAGCAATTGCCTGTGGCTTATGCTCCGTTTTATCCTAAAGAAATTAGCGATTTTTTTATCCTTGATTTACCACAACTTCCGCCGCATACGCTCTATCTTGACGCGCTCACGATTACAGGCGAGACACTGGGTGAGCGCATTGCGGGGGCGGAGATTACGGATTCTAATATCATTCGCCACAATGAAAACGCGTATTCGCAAATGGGTGGATTAAAAATCCTCTATGGCAATCTTGCGCGTGAGGGCGCGGTGCTCAAAGTCGCCGCAGTGGCGGAATCTATGAAAGAGTTTGAGGGAAGTGCGGTGTGTTTCAACTCGCAAGATGAGGCGATTAAGGGCATTGCGGGTGGCAAGGTAAAGGCGGGGAATGTCGTTGTGATTCGCTACGAGGGACCAAAGGGAGGACCCGGAATGCAAGAAATGCTAACCCCCACAAGTCTCATTATGGGAATGGGACTTGGAGAATCGGTTGCGCTGATTACGGACGGGCGCTTTAGCGGCGCGACACGTGGGGGCTGCATTGGGCATGTCAGCCCCGAAGCGGCAGAGGGGGGGCTCATTGCGCTGATTGAAGACGGCGATAGAATCGCGATTTCGGTGAGCAAGGGGACGCTCGAGCTGCTCGTGGATTCCGCTGTTTTGGAGGCACGTAAGGCGCAATGGAAGCCCATCAAGAAGGAGATTCCAAGCAAATGGTTGCGCCGCTATGCGCTGCTTGTGAGCAATGCCGCAAATGGCGCGGTGTTGAAGACGGAGATGTGAAAATGCATTGACTTTTGGTGCTACAAACACTCCGTATTTGTTGCAAATTATATTAGGATAGTACAATTATAGATATATTATATTGAGACGAAAGGAGCAAAAATGACACAAACAATTTACAAAAACTATAATCATTTATTAAATAAATTTTATGTAGATGATTGTGTACATTTTATGCAAAACAACGTAAGCAATAACTGTATTGATTTGATTGTAACCTCTCCGCCTTATGATGACCTAAGAGATTACAATGGATATAACTTTGATTTTGAAAATATTGCCAATGAAATTTTTAGAATTACAAAAAATGGCGGTGTTGTTGTTTGGGTTGTGGGCGATAAAATCAAAAATGGCAATAAAAGTTTAACGAGCTTTAAACAGGCTTTATATTTTCAACAAATTGGGTTTAACGTGCATGACACAATGATATATGCAAAGAAAAATACGCCTTTTATGCGCTCAAATGCTTATACCAATAGTTATGAATATATGTTTGTTTTTTCTAAAGGAAAGCCAAAAACCTTTAATCCTCTAAAAGAAGAAACTGCAAGAAGCGGCTTAGAAATGTTGGTTGCCAACAAAAAATCAGATGGAAAAAACCATAAGGTTCTAAAGGAGCTAAAAAAAGAAAAAACAAAAACGAACATTTGGTATTATGCAGTAGGACTTGGTGGAACAACAAATGATAGGGAAGCCTTTCAACATCCAGCTATGTATCCTGAACAGCTTGCACAAGACCATATTTTATCTTGGAGCAATGAAGGAGATATTGTATTTGACCCGATGTGTGGCTCTGGCACAACATGTAAAATGGCTTTTTTAGCCAAAAGAAATTTTATAGGAGTAGATATAAGTCAAGAATATATTGAGATGGCAAGAAAAAGACTAGATAAATATAGGAATGTCTTATGCATATAAATATCGATAGTTTTGTAATTGCGAATAAACAAATTGACAATATAGCAGAAAATTCTGTGGGTATTGTTAAGGCTCTTAATGGAAATTTTGCAATGGTTTTATTTATAGGCGTTAATGAGATTAAGAAAATGAAATATGAAGATTTGGAATCTATTGATATTTATAAAACAGGAAAGGGGTTTGATGTTAAAATTTGCAATATTTGTCATATCTTAAAAAATACCGATAATTTTGAAATAAATCAAACCGATGCAAAAGGCAACAAAACAACAAGACCGAGTTGCAGAGAATGTAGAAAACAAATTGATGGCGTAAAGCTTTCTATTGCTGAAAAGAAACGAATGGACAAACTTGCGCCACCAAAAGGCAGTGTTTTCACATGTCCAATTTGTGAAAAAAGAAGCATTGTAGGAATTACAGCAAATCTTGTTCGAGACCATAATCATGAAACAGGTGAAGGTAGAGAGTGGATATGCGATAGTTGCAATACTGGACTTGGTAGGTTTAAAGATAATCCAAAATTTTTAGAAAAAGTAATAGAATATTTGAGGCAATATGAAAAATAATGTACGAAGTCTAGAGAATTGTATGCTAGATTCTAGCTTAAGAACATTAGCAGCAAAGTTGGATAAAGGATTTAATTATGAAATGGACTTTGGTTTTTGGAAGCATGTAAGGCAAATGGAAGCCTATCAAAAAAGAGATTCCAAGCAAATGGTTGCGCCGCTATGCGCTGCTTGTGAGCAATGCCGCAAATGGCGCGGCGTTGAAGACGGAGATGTGAAAATGGCAACAAATAAAAAATTTAAAGGGTGTGAGGAAAATGATTATATAACTTCATATGGAAGCGCAATTTGTTTTTGGTCGTTAGCTAGAATCTACACTCAAATACATGAGGCAAAACGAAGCATGACTCCATTTGAGCTTTTTGCATCAGCTACCAATTATGGTTTAGCTATTGAGCTACTATTGAAAACTATTATTTCGGGAGAAAGTGGAGAGAAGCCAGATAGAACACATGATTTATATAAACTATTTGAAAAAATAGACAAAGATACTCAAGATGCAATTTGCAACAAATATAATATTTACATTCGAGACAAGAAAATACCAGAGTTATTTATTCGTGGTGTTACCTCTGAAAACTCAAAAGAAAAATTTAATAATTCTACACCACCTAATAAAAAAAGAGAAAAAGACATAAAAAGTCTTTTGGTAAATAATCAAGACATCTTTACTCAATTTAGATATATGAGTGAAAGGGCACGAACAGAGGAGGTGGAGTATTTTTACTTTGAATATGGCTATTTTGATGTATTGTGCGAAGTTCTAATTGAAATTATACAAGAAAGATTGGCTGCAGAGAATGTAGATAGACAGCAGAACCAAGTTTGAGGATAAAGAAATAAAATGAGCCAAGTTATGCCAAATTTGCTTATTCAAATTGTAGAGTTTTTACAAATAAACCCAATTGCTTTAAGTAAGCAAAGTCGAGATGGTAGGATAAATTCTGCCTTTAATGAGGATGAAATTTTTAAATGCTTAGAATCAAACTTTGCAATCAATCGTCCAAATATGCGTGATTGGATAGATTTCAGCTTTGAGGAAAATAATAGTTTTTACCCTGTTAATATCAAGGTAAGCACAACAAAAACTACCGATAATCTTAATTGCAAACTTGGAATATATTATGCCCTAACAGGCAAGATTCCGCCTTTTGGTAATGGTGTAAGTTGGGATTGCTATTTTAAAAATCTTAAAGAAAATATCCAAGAAAACACAAAAGATTATTGTTTTTTGATTATTAATAAGGATAATCCCAGCGATGTTTTTGCCACTTCGCTAAAAAGCCTAGAATCTATTTTGCCAAATGGGAATAATTTACCCTTTCAAGCAAAATGGGATAACAATCGCAATATTGTTGCGAGAGACTTTGAAAGTGCAAAAAGATTTTTGCTTGAAACTTTTGAGCAATCCTTAAAGCTAAGAGCCGAAGCTTACCTCCATTTTAGGAGATATTTTTATGAATCTTGATGTAGAAAATTTAGGGCAAGTTTTCACACCACCGCATATTGTCAATGATATGTTAAATCTCATTCAAAGCACAAAAAAGCTTTCTAATCCTAGATTCTTAGAGCCAAGCTGTGGAAATGGAGCATTTTTTGAAAATTTACCCAACAACAAAGTAGGCATAGAATTAGATTCTAAAGTAGTTTGCGATAAGTCTGTGTTGAAAGTTGATTTTTTTAGCTATCCTGTGAGTGAAAAATTTGATTGCATTATTGGCAACCCTCCTTATGTGCGTTATCAAGATATTTTGGATTCTACAAAATTTCTTTTAAATGCCTATAAGAATATCTTTGATTCTCGCTCGAATTTGTATTTATTTTTTATCTATAAGTCCATCTTGCATTTAAAAGATAAGGGGGAATTAATTTTTATCACCCCTAGAGATTTTCTAAAAAGCACAGCAAGCATAAAACTCAATAAGTTTTTATTCTCGCAAGGTAGCATAACAGATTTTATAGATTTGGGAGATAAAAAGATTTTTAACAAGGCTCAACCAAATTGTGCGATATGGAGATTTGAAAAAGGTAATTTTGGGCGAAAAACCCAATGTTTGAGGGAATTTAGTTGTATCAATGGGCAGATTCTTTTTACTAAAAAATCTTATAGTATTCCCTTTAGCTCATTATTTTTTGTGAAAGTTGGTGCGGTAAGTGGAGCAGATTCTATTTTTGCAAATCAACAATGGGGTAATGTAGATTTTGTAAATTCTACTACGGCAAAAAGTGGCAAAACAAAAAGAATGATTTATGGAATCTATGCCAAAGATTGTGTATATTTGCAAGAATTTAAACAAAAATTATTACAAAGAAAAATTAAAAGATTTAATGAAAACAATTGGTGGCAATGGGGCAGAGACTACCACAAAAGCGAACAACCACGAATCTATGTTAATACCAAAACTCGAAATAAAAAGCCTTTTTTCCTGCATTCTTGCAAGGCTTATGATGGCTCTATTTTGGCGGTTTTTCCAAAATTTGAAGTAGATTCTAATATCTTACAAGAATTATGCGAGAGACTCAATAATGTAGATTGGGAGGAACTAGGTTTTGTATGTGATGGACGATTTTTATTTTCCCAAAGAAGCTTGGAGAATTGCATGTTAGATTCTAGCTTTAAGGACATTGGTAGTAAGGTTGGATAAAGGATTTAACCATGAAATGGATTTTAGTTTTTGGAATCACACAAGGCGCAATGGAAGCCTATCAAAAAGGAGATTCCAAGCAAATAGTTGCGCCGCTTGTGAGCAACGCGGCAAATAGCAATGTATTATTTTATCACTCTCTTTTAATTAGCAATTTTGAATTATTGGACATAACATAAAACATTACATAATCTCCCCCCAAACAACATGCGCACTTAGGATTGCCTGCAAGCAACAATCCTAACACCAATAAGCTCTATCACAACGTTTTATGCAGCGACCAAAGGCTAATATTTTTGGGCGCTTCAAAGACTCCAACGGGCGCAGCCTCGCCGTCATATTTTTGCACATCAACAAGCCCCGTATGCGCGATGTTTCCATTCGCAAGCTTCGATGTCGGCAAGTCGAGCGTGAGAACATTGGACGAGCCATTCTTGCACATGCTGCCGATTTCGCCCGCCTCCATTGGGTCATACCACGCCCCCTCGCAAAGCCGCACAACGCCTTCGCGAATATCGTCCGTTACAAACGCACCAGCCAAAACCTCGCCGCGCGCGTTGCTCACACGCACGACATTACCTGTCTGAATGCCCTTCGCCGCGGCGTCTTTGGTGTTTATCCACAGCGGCTCGCGCCCCGCAATCGCGTATTCCTCGCGCAACGATGTGTTTGCCAGCTGTGAATGCAGGCGCAATGCAGGGTGCGAGGTAATCAGCGCAAACTCGGCGGGCTTGTCTGCCATTCCTTGCCACTCGATGGGCTCAAGCCAGCTCGCATGCGGTGGGCAATCGTCATAGCCCATCGCCTCAATCGTGCGCGAGTAGAGCTCGATTCGTCCCGATTCTGTGCCAAGCGGGTTCAGAATCGGGTCTTCGCGAAACTCGGCATAGCGCACCCATTCGTCCGATTCAAAGGGCACATTGAACTGCAAGGGCTTGTTCGCCTTCCAAAAATCATCAAAACTTGGCATTTCAATCAATAGCGACTGTGATTGTCGCCGCGCCTGTTCGTAAAATTCGGCAATCCATTGCATTTCGTCCTTGCCCTCGCTAAACGCGTCATAGATGCCAAAAGCCTTTGCCAAATCACAAAAAATCTGATAGTCATCAACCGACTCAAACTGCTTCGCGACAAGCTGTTTCATCGGCACAATATGCAGATTCGAATAATCCCCGCTCATCGAAATATCGTTGCGCTCATAGCTTGTCGTGATAGGCATCACGATGTCGGCATGCCGCGCTGTGGGCGTCCAATAAATTTCATTCACAACAATTGTGCGCGGCTTGCGCCAAGCCTTGAGAAGCTCATTTGTGTTTTGGTGATGCACAAGCGGATTGCCGCCAGCCCAATAGATGAAGTCGATGTCGGTATAGGTGATTTTCTTGCCGTTGTGGTCAATCGTCTTGCCCGGATTCTGCAACGCATCGGCAATTCGTGCGAGCGGGAAATTGTATTCGCTGCCTTGCATGAGCCATTCTGCGCCACCACTTGTCGCATTGCCGAGATTCATGCCGCCAATCACAGGCGCGACAGCCGTTGGCGAGCCGCCATTGCTGTAATGATACGACAAGCCAAAGCCGCCGCCGGGCAAGCCAATCTGCCCAATCAGTGCACAAAGCGAAATAAGCGCCCAATGCGGCTGCTCACCGTGGTGTGCGCGTTGCATACCCCAGCCTGACATGAACATCGTGCGGTTGTCAAAAAACAGTGCGGCGAGCGATTCGATTTTTGACTGCTCAACGCCGCAAATCGCCGCTGCCCACGTGCTGTCTTTGGCGATACCATCTGTCATACCAAGCACATAATCGCGGAACTGCTCGAATCCTTCGGTATAAGTCTCGACAAACTCTTTATCGTATCGCCCGCTTACGAGCATTGTGTGCGCGATTCCAAGCATCAGCGCCACATCGGTGTTGGGCACGGGTGCAATCCACTCCGCGCCGAGATAGTCGCATGTCGCGTTGCGCACGGGGTCGATACACAGAATCGTTTTGCCCGATTTCTTGAGCGCGGCGAAAAACTCGAGGCCCCTGCCCTCGTTGGTCGTCCATGCGTTGCGGAGCGTCAAAATCGGGTCTGCGCCCCAAATCACAATCACCTTGCTATGCTCAAGCACGACAGGATAGCTCGTTTGCTGCTCATAAACCTCGATTGTGCCGAGCACATAGGGCATAATCACCTGCGAAGCACCAGTCGAATAATCGCCCGTTGTGCCCACATAGCCGCCCGCCATGCCCATAAATCGCTGCAACAAAATGCGTGCATTGTGCATATTTCCGCTGCTTTTCCAGCCATAGCTGCCCGCGAACACGCCCTCCTTGCCCTTTTGCTTATATGTCGCCTTGAGCTCGCGCGCAATCAGCGCAATCGCCTCCTCATAGCTCACGCGCACCCATTCGTCAGCGCCGCGCAGCTCGGGCTTTGGGCTGCTCGGATTCTCGAGGTAGGATTTGCGTACCATCGGGTATTTGACGCGCGTAGGCGCATAGACGAGGTCGGCAATGGTGCTATGTAGCGGATTCTTAATGTCGCTTGTTAGCGCATTGCCGCTGCTCACAATCTTGCCGTCTTTAAGCGTGGCTTTGAGCACGCCCCAGTGCGCGCCCGTAACGACATCACCATTTAGAACTAAATCCGTGCTAAATTTTGCAGTGGATTCTGCCACAGCCTCTTGCACGGCTTTCTGTGCCGCCTTTTGCTCCTCTTTGCCGCAACCCACGAAAGGAATAAGCGCGAAAAATGCTGCGCCCTTCGCCATTGTGTGCAAAGCCTGTCGCCTTTGCAAATCCACTCTCGCCCGTGTTTTGTCGCTCTTGCTCATTTGCTTTCCTTTGGCATGTCTTTCGCATTTTTTGATAAATATTGCACCACAAGTTGCTCGGTGTCGCTGTCGAATCCAACGCGGCTTTTCATCGACTTTATCACGCTCCCCCATTGGTTGGCGTTGAACTCCTTGGCGGGGTGCAGCGCATGGCAAATCGAGCAGCGGCTCGTGAAGAGCTCGTTTGCCTCTGCATAGAGCGGCGCGACCTCTGCGACCAAGTCCGAATCCTCACTCCAAAGCGCGATACTAGCGAGCTCCCAGTCGCTGCGACTCTCGCTGTCGTTTATGGTTTGCAACACCTCAAAGCTAAGCCCTGCATTCTTCGAGAATCCAGCGTTGAGAATCCGCCGATTGGGCGCGAAATAGAGTGCCTGCCGCTGTGCTTTGGGCGCATAGCCCTGAATGCGCAGCAAGACCCTGCCGTCTTTGCGCTCCATGACCTCAACCTTTGCCGTGGGCAAGAGCCTTCCGACAATCTTTATCTCACCCTCTTTGTAGAGCGATTTGACCTTTGAAGCATAGAGAATCTGCACCTCATCAGCCCACGCAAACGCGGAAAACAGCAATATCAGAATCAGCCTATACATGGCGCATGTCCTTTTTTGTACATAATCATATATAAATTTCCTTGAATCCATTATGAATCTCCCGATGTCGCATAAGCAAAGAAAAAACAAAAATTTGTTATGATGGCATCAAATATGCTTCACAAGATTGAGACAAGAAGGAAACGTATGCAACATGTTTATTATAGCTTCCATTATGAAAATGATTACTGGAGATTGCAACAAATCCGAAAAAACCCAATCGTCCAAGGGCAGAGCATTTATAGCGCAGATGAATGGGAGAATCTCAAATGGGAGGGGGACTACCGCGTGAAAAACACCATAGACAAGGCGATGCAGAATCGCCCCTGCGTGGTTGTCTTGATTGGCGCAGAAACTTTCGATTCGCGGTGGGTGCAATACGAAATCGAAAAGGCATGGAGTGAGCGCAAGGGATTGTTTGGAATCTATATCCACAACCTCAAAGACGGAAATGGGAATCTTTCAGAAATGGGACGCAATCCTTTTGAAATCTTTTCAATAAATAACACAACCAGCCTCGCAAACTATATCAAAGTCTATGACCCCCCACGCCTTGCTAACCCATCGCCCGCGCAGTATATCCAGCAGAATCTCGCGCGTTGGGTAATGGCGGCTGTGTCGCAGGCGAGGCAGCGGCGCTAGGCTACTCTTTCGCGCGGTTCAAAAAGCCGACACAAAGGCAGAAGATAAGCCCAATGCCCACAGCAATCGGCGCGTTTACGCTGATTCCAGCGGGCGATGACGCGAGCGCGAAGTTATGCGCCATTGCCGCGCCCACAAAGCCGCCGAGCAAGAAGACAGCCGCATCGCTATCGCCCTCGCCGCTAAAGATGAGTTGCCGCCCCGGGCAGCCGCCTCCAAGCCCGAAACACAGCCCAGCGAGCAGCATTCCGAGAAAATTCCATAGCCAGTCGTTATGCGCAATGGGTTGCGGGGCAAAGCCCAGATGGAACTGCCCAAGCGCGATGTTCATAAGCGCAGCAACAACAAGCGCGGCAAGAACGCCTTGCAAAATGCGCGTGTCCTTAAACAAGAACGGGTCGCGAATGGCGGCAACGGTGCAGAATCGGCTCTTTTGAAACAGCGCGCCGATGAGCAGCCCCGCAACGAGCGAGAGCACGAGCGGCGCATGGTTGCTGCCCGGTCCCTTTGCCGATTCACGAATGAGACTCCACTCGGGGTCAGAAAGCTTGACAAACGCAAAAGCCAAAAGCGCGAGCATGAGCAGAACGAACACCAAGCCCGCAAAATGGCTCATGTTGTTCGAGCGCCCCAAAGAATAGCCGCCGCGCACAAAGAAGCTGCCGCCCAAAATGCCCGCGATGAGCCCGAGGATTCCAGCAATGGCGCTCAAATCGCCGCCAGCAAGCCGCAAAAGAGCGCGCCAAGGGCAGCCCAAGAACACGAGCGCGCCGATGATTCCAAAAAAGCCGAGCATAAAGCGCACAAACGGTGCAGAGCCGCCGCGCGGGCGAAACTCGCGAAAAACAAGCGCCGAAGCAAACGCGCCAAGCACGATTCCAAAGATTTCGGGGCGCAAATATTGCACCACAGCCGCGCTATGCAGCCCAACAGCACCGCTGATGTCGCGCATAAAGCATGCGGCGCAAACACCCATGTTGGGCGGGTTGCCCAAAAAAACTAAAAGCGGGGCGAGGATTCCAAAAACAGCGCCCGCGAGGATAGGCAAAATGGCAAGCCTCATCATATCCTCCGCCCTTTTCTAGGGTTTTTGAATCAAATAGCGAATGGTCGAGCCAATCTGCTCGACTCCGAGCACCTCATAGCCATGATTTTTCGCATCAACGGGGATATTGTTGATACTCTGCGGGCAATCGCTGATGACTTCGAGAATATCGCCCTTTTTGAGCTCGGGCAAAACCTCGAGCGTGCGAATCGCGGGATAGGGGCAAGGCTCACCCTCAAGGTCGAGGCGATGCGTTGGGACAATGTCTTTGAGATTCTGTGTTGGTTTCATGTATGGCTCCTTTATGAAAATTGCACGCGTTTTTTAGCGAGATAATATTTTTCAATGCACAAAATCACAACCAAAAACGCAATCAAGGCGATATAATTCACAATCAAACCACCATAATTGCCAAAGGTTGCAAGCAAGTTAATGCGCGGGAAGCTTGTTGCGAGCGGCTCGGCATAATAATCCCACGTGAGTGCGAGGAGGCTTGCACCAATCACATTGCCGATTCCGACAATCCAATAATGCACCTGCCCTTCGACAGCACGATACATCCAACCGCATTCGCAACCACCGGCGAGCACGATTCCAAACCCAAACAAGAATCCGCCGATAATCGTGTTGGGTCCTGCCCACATAATCTTTGGTGGCATGCCAAGCATGATATAGCTAAACACACCAATGGTGGAGACCATCATGCCCACAATCACCGCACGTGCCATCACGCCGCGCCCAGTGACGAACAAATCGCGAAACGCCGATGTGAAGCAGATTTGTGCACGTGAGATGATGAATCCAAAGCCAACACCACAGAGCATTGCGATTGCAAGGGGAGAAATACTCTTGCCTTCGGGCGTGGGTTTGAATGCCATAAGCCACACAATCCACACGCTAATTCCAACCAAAACAAGCACACCAAGTACAAAGAAAATCTTCGCTCGCGCGGGATTTTGTGTGATTGGCTTTTGCGCCGTGGCAGCCACAAGCTTGACTTTCGAGCGAAACAGCGGTAGGCTCACAACCTGCGCTGCGACCCACACGCCCACGAGTGTCGCAAGAGTAAAAAACCATGCATGCACGCTGAATTGAGGAATGCCTGTAAAAAAGCTCGCAAGGTTGCAGCCCATACCGATTCGCGCGCCAAAGCCTGCGATAATCCCGCCGATGAGCGCCTGAAAAACGCGGATACTGCTTTGTGGCAAGCGGAGTTTGACATTATTCGCCATGAGCGCGGCAGCAAAGCAACCAGCGAACATACCAATAATCATCACACCATCGATTCTATCGAGCGGCGTGCCTTGCAAGCCCATAATCGTAAAATAGCCAAGCGAACTCGTGTCTATGCCCATAAACTGCATAATATGCCCGCCCCAACGCGTAAATTCGCCGGTAACCGCCCAATATGTCCCGGTGAGCCCGAAATAATATGCCGCAAGAACGCCAAGCGCGATGATTGCGGGCATAGGCGACCAGAATCGCACCAAATAGTGCTGAATAAAATGACGCACCATGAAAATCCTTAACAAAGAAAAAGAGATGTATCTAAAAATGCAGGTGTGAGCACCATTGAAGCAGAAATGCAGTTTTAGATGTTGCGCCTTCACCGAAAGCCTAAAGAATGATACGAGTCTGTATGCTTAACCCGAAATCATAAGTGCATTATAGCATAAAAATGCACACAAAAGTGTGCAAAGGTGATACATTGCCCAAGCGTCCCTCGCAGTGCAAGCCTCACATATTAACCAACGATTTACCATTTTTAATTCGTTTCTCAAGTTTTCGTGGCTAGAATCTTGCAGCTCGAAACTGGGCTAACACAATTCTAAGAGAGGTTCAATATGGACAATGCAGCAAATAAACTTCAGACAAGCGGCTTTGATGAGGGAATCTGGAACGAAGAAATTAATGTACGTGATTTTATCGTGCGCAACTACACACCCTACGATGGCGATGATTCTTTCCTGACCAACCCAACAGACACAACGAGCAAGCTATGGCAACGTGTCTGCGAACTCATGAAAACCGAACGCGCACGCGGCGGTGTGCTCGACATCTCAAACGACACTATCTCGACTATCACATCGCACAAACCGGGATATATCGACAAAGAACTCGAAGTGATTGTCGGGCTGCAAACTGATGAGCCTCTCAAACGGGCGGTGATGCCTTTTGGTGGCTATCGCATGGTGCTCACATCGCTCAAAGCCTACAACAAACCCGAAGACCCACAAGTTGCCAATGTCTTTAAATATCGCAAAACCCATAATGACGGCGTATTTGATGCCTATACAGACGAAATGAAACTCGCACGGCATGTCGGAATCATCACGGGATTACCCGATTCGTATGGGCGCGGCAGAATCATCGGCGACTATCGCCGCGTTGCACTCTATGGAGTCGACCGACTGATTGCCGAAAAAGAAAAGGCAAAAAAGCTGCTTGAGCCCGATGTGATGGATTCAGACACCATTCGCGACCGCGAGGAAATCTCGGAACAAATCAAAGCCTTGCACGAGCTGAAAGTTATGGCACAATCCTATGGATTTGATATTTCCGCACCTGCAACAAATACCCAAGAAGCGATTCAATGGCTCTATTTCGCCTATCTCGCTGCGACAAAAGAACAAAACGGCGCGGCAATGAGCATCGGCAGAATCTCGACGTTTCTCGATTGCTATGCTGAACGCGATTTACAAAGCGGGCGCTACACCGAAACACAGATTCAGGAAATGGTGGATCATTTTGTGATGAAGCTTCGCATGATTCGCTTCTTGCGCACGCCTGGCTATGATGAACTCTTTTCAGGCGACCCAACATGGGTTACTGAATGTATCGGGGGAATGTGCATTGATGGGCGACATCTCGTGACGAAAATGTCATTTCGATTCTTGCACACGCTCACTAATCTTGGACCTGCTCCAGAGCCCAACATGACGATTCTGTGGAACACCCGCCTACCTGAAAACTTCAAGGAGTTTTGCGCCAAAGTCAGCATCAACACGAGCAGCGTCCAATACGAATCTGATGAAATCATGCTCCCTGAATTTGGCGATGATTATGGCATTGCATGCTGCGTCTCGCCGATGAAAATCGGCAAACAAATGCAATTCTTTGGCGCGCGCTGCAACCTTGCAAAGGCATTACTCTATGCTTTGAACGAAGGACGAGACGAAAAAACAGGACAACAGGTTGGACCCAACATCACGCCCGTGAGCGGCGAGATTCTTGAATATGACCAAGTGATGTTCAAGCTCAATATCGTGCTTGATTGGCTCGCGCGACTCTATATCAACACGCTCAATGTCATTCACTATATGCATGACAAATATTGCTATGAGCGCATCGAAATGGCTTTGCATGACGAAAAAATTGTGCGCACAATGGCGGGTGGAATCGCGGGGCTCTCTGTCATCGCCGATTCGCTTTCGGCGATTCGCTATGCACGAGTCAAGCCCATTCGTGATGAACGTGGGCTCATTGTCGATTTTGACATCAAGGGCGATTTCCCAAAATTTGGTAACAACGATGACCGTGTCGATTCCATTGCGGTAGAAGTCGTCAAGGCATTCTCACGCAAACTCTCGCTGCACAAAACCTACCGCGATTCTGTGCCCACAATGAGTGTGCTCACCATTACCTCGAATGTCGTCTATGGCAAAAAAACAGGGGCAACACCCGATGGACGCAAAGCAGGCGAACCCTTTGCTCCGGGCGCAAACCCCATGCATGGACGTGATACCAATGGCTGCATTGCAAGCTTTTGTTCAGTTGCAAAGATTCCGTTTGAATATTGCCGCGATGGAATCTCAAACACCTTCTCTATCGTCCCTAGCGCGCTAGGCAACACGCCCGAGCTTGAAGCGGGCAATTTGGTACAGCTTATGGACGGCTATTTCTATGGCGAAGATGGCAACAAACAGGGCTACCACCTCAATGTCAATGTCCTCAAACGTGAGACATTGCTAGACGCAATGGAGCACCCCGAAAAATACCCACAGCTCACCATTCGTGTCAGCGGCTATGCGGTGAATTTTATCAAGCTAACACGTGAACAACAGCTTGATGTGATTAGCCGCACATTTCACCAAAAAATCTAAAGATGAAACAAACGCTCAAAAATTACATCGCAAACTACAAGGACATCACAGCACGAGTACATTCGTTTGAGAGTTTTGGTGCTGCTGATGGTCCTGGTGTGCGGTTTGTGCTTTTTTTGCAAGGCTGCAAGCTGCGCTGCCTGTATTGCCATAATCCTGATACATGGGCGATTCGCGGTGGTCAATGCTGGAATCTCAAAGAGATTCTCAAAAAGATTGTGCCCTACAAAAAATTCTACCGCAAAGGTGGCGTTACAATCTCGGGTGGCGAACCGCTCTTGCAACATGCATTTCTTTATGAACTCCTGCGCGCGCTGCGCTACATTGGGCTACACACAGCGATTGACACAAGCGGCTGCGTAAAGCTCGAAAAAGTGCGGAAATGTATCAACGAAGCAGATATGATTCTGCTTGACATCAAAGAAGTCTGTGAACAAGATTGCATCAAACTCACGGGTGCTGGCAATGCGCACACATTACGTATGTTGCAATATTGCGAAAAACGTAACAAAACAGTATGGATTCGCTATGTTTGTGTGCCAAATTACACGATGAACGAGGAGAAGATTCATGCTCTTGGTGCGCTGCTTGCGCCGTTTTCATGTGTGCAAAATGTGCAGCTTCTGCCGTTTCATCAGCTGGGGGCATATAAATATCAAGAACTCAATCTTGAATACAAGCTCGCAGATTGCGCCATTCCAAGCGAGGAAGAAATGAGAAAGGCAAATCGCATTCTTGCCGAATACCATTTGCCCATAGCCTAGCTGCAATGCAGACCATCTTACAATTCTTCCTAAAGGAGGGTACCCCCTCAAGATACCTGCGGCACACAGATTTGCAAGGTGCTCTGCTGTGTTCCCACCCTGAAGCCTTGCCTTGCAAATCCATTGCACAGGTCTAAAGGAGGCGCGCAACGCAAGGATATTATGCTTTCTTTGCCTTCCGCGTCTCTTTCAGCCCATAGATTCTGCCACAACAAAAATTAAACGTTTCTAAAAGCCCCAATCGATTCGCAATTTTGCAGCAAAGAATCCCTCTTTAAGTACTTTTAGGTTAGAATCACACAGCCATTATACGAGGAAATTTCATGCCCAAACGAAACGATATTCACACGATTCTATTGATTGGTTCTGGTCCCATTGTAATTGGGCAAGCATGCGAGTTTGACTACTCTGGCACACAAGCGGCAAAAACGCTCAAAGCACTGGGCTATAAGGTTGTGCTCATCAACTCCAACCCCGCAACAATCATGACAGACCCCGAGTTTGCGCACCGCACCTACATCGAGCCGATTACCGAAGAGGTGATTGCCAACATCATCGAACGCGAAAAAATCGATGCGATTCTGCCCACGATGGGCGGGCAAACGGCACTGAATGTCGCGATGTCAATGCATGAAAAAGGTATGCTCGAGGGTGTTGAATTTTTGGGTGCAAAGCCCGAGGCGATTCGGCGCGGCGAGGATAGGCAGGCTTTCAAAGAAAGCATGCTTAAAATTGGAATGGATATTCCAAAATCGTTTTACGCATATAGTCAAGAAGAGGCGCTTGATTGCTTGCAAAATTTCAGCTTTCCGCTCATTATCCGCGCGAGTTACACACTCGCAGGCGGAGGTAGCGGCGTGGCATATAACATTGACGAGTTCAAAGAAATCGTGCGCAACGGGCTCGAGACAAGCCCGATTCACGAGATTCTCATCGAAGAATCGCTGCTCGGCTGGAAAGAGTTTGAAATGGAAGTGATTCGCGACAAACATGACAATTGTATCATCGTTTGTAGCATCGAAAATCTCGACCCAATGGGCGTGCACACGGGCGATTCGATTACGATTGCGCCTGCACTCACGCTCACCGACAAAGAATATCAACGCATGCGCGATGCGAGTTTCAAGATTCTGCGCGAGATTGGTGTCGATACAGGCGGCAGCAATGTGCAATTTGCCATTAACCCCAAAAATGGGCGCATGACGGTCATCGAGATGAATCCACGCGTCTCGCGTAGCTCGGCACTTGCGAGCAAGGCAACGGGTTACCCGATTGCCAAAGTCGCGACACTCCTTGCCGTTGGCTTCAGCCTCGATGAAATCACCAACGACATCACGGGCACACCAGCGAGCTTCGAGCCAAGCATTGACTACATCGTTACGAAGATTCCGCGCTTCGCGTTCGAGAAATTCCCCCAAGTCGATTCGACTCTTACGACATCGATGAAATCGATTGGTGAAGTCATGGCAATCGGCGCACATTTCAAAGAATCGCTGCAAAAGGCGCTGTGCAGCCTCGAATCTGGGCTCTGCGGGCTCGATTCAATCAGCGATGACATGGCGCTGATTGAACGCGAGATTCGCCACCCCAACCACAACCGCTTGCGCTACATTGCAGACGCATTCCGACATGGTGTGTCGCTTGATGAAGTCCATGATTGGTGCAAAATCGACCCATGGTTTCTAAACGAAATCGCCGAGATTGTCGCGCTCGAAAGAGGCATCACATTCGAGGCAATTCAAGACATAAAATATCTCCGCACACTCAAGCTCGCAGGCTTTAGCGACAAGATGATTGCTTTTTTGGTGCGCAAAAATGACGACATCGAGATGAGCGAGCGAGAAATTATGGAATTGCGCAAACGTTTGGGTGTCGAGCTCGAATATCGCGAAGTCGACACATGCGCCGCCGAATTTGGGACAAAAACCGCCTATCTGTATTCCACAACCCCTCTTCTCCCAAGCCCCGCAATGCCCGTCAATTCTGACCCCAAAGTTTTGATTATCGGTGGGGGACCCAACCGCATCGGGCAGGGAATCGAGTTTGACTATTGTTGTGTGCATGCCGCCTTTGCATTGCGTGATTTAGACGTGCAAAGCATTCTGTACAACTGCAACCCCGAAACCGTGAGCACCGACTATGACACAAGCGATATTCTCTATTTTGAACCCATCGATTTTGAGCATGTCCAAAATGTCGTGCAGCGCGAAAATCCCGCCGGAATCATCGTCCATTTCGGCGGGCAAACGCCACTCAAGCTCGCCAAAAACCTCACAAAAATGGGCGCGAAGCTCATCGGCACGAGCGCACGCGTCATCGACATTGCCGAAGACCGCGAAAAATTTGCTGCATTTGTGCAAGCACACCAACTCCTCCAGCCCCCCAATGGTAGTGCGACAACCAAAGAATCGGCGCTTGAAATCGCCCAAAACATCGGTTACCCTGTGCTTGTACGCCCAAGCTATGTTCTCGGTGGACGTGCAATGCGCATTGTACGCAACAATGACGAGTTGCACCACTACATGAGCGAAGCCGTGAGCGTCAGCAATGATTCTCCCGTGCTCATCGACAAATTCCTCGCCAATGCTGTCGAGCTCGATGTTGACTGCATCTGCGATGGACAGCGCGTCTATATCGCCGGGATTATGCAGCATATCGAAGAAGCGGGAATCCATAGCGGCGATTCGGCATGTTCCCTGCCGCCCCTTGACCTTGAGCAACACATCGTGCATGACATCGAACAAACAACAACAACAATCGCAAAACAGCTCGGCGTTGTGGGGCTTATGAATGTGCAATACGCCATCTATGAAAACCTACTCTATCTCATCGAAGTCAATCCGCGCGCAAGCCGCACCGTGCCATTTGTGAGCAAGGCAATCGGAATCCCACTCGCCAAAGTCGCAACACGTGTGGCATGGCGCGTTGCACAGGGGCATGATGACGCGCTCATTGAGGCATTGCAGTTTTATGACACCTTTGGACGCATTGACTTCACAAGCGAGATTCTGCGTCCAAAAGCATTGCGCCATGTTGCCGTGAAAGAATCTGTCTTTCCGTTTAGCAAGCTTGGCGGTGGCGATGTGAGCCTTGGACCCGAGATGAAGAGCACGGGCGAGGTGATGGGAATCTCCCATAGCTTTGGGTTGAGCTTTGCCAAAAGTCAGCTCGCAAGCAAGAATCCGCTGCCAAGCGGCGGTCGTGTGTTTCTATCATTAAGCAATGAAGACAAAAAGAGTAGCGCAAAGCTCGCGCGTGAGTTTATCAAGCTCGGCTTTAGCGTCTGCGCCACGAAGGGTACGCAGCGCGCGCTTGCACAGAATGGAATCGAGGTACAGCATGTGCTCAAGATTTCTGAAGGACGTCCCAACATTTGCGATATGCTCACCAACAATGAGATTGCGCTCGTGATTAACACGATTGACGCAAAGGCAAATCAAGACGATACGCGGATGATTCGTGCACATGTGCTCAAAAATTCTGTGCCCTATTTCACCACGCTTGCTGCGAGTTTTGCAGCATTGCATGCGCTCAAAGACAACAAAAGCGGCGATGTCTTTTGCGCAAAAGCGCTGCAAGATTATTTGGAAATCTAATGCTCTATCTTGCCCAAACAGATACCACAGCAGGTTTTTTGGCACACAATCCCGACACAATCGCGCGTGCAAAAAATCGCGAGACCAACAAGCCCTTTGTCTGGACAACAGCGCGGCTATCAAATTTGCGCGAAGTCGTGCGCGTGCCCAAAAAATTTGCCACTCGCGTGCGCAAGAGCCGCCGCTGCACGTTCATCATTCGCAATCGCGCTGTGCGATTAGTCGCCGATTGTCCACATGCTGGGTTCTTGCAACGATTCGATGGGTTGTTCAGCAGTTCGGCAAACAAAAGCGGCGAGAGATTTTGCATGGATTTTGCGCTACGTTCAGCAAGAATTTGCGTCTTTGAGCGCGAGAATCCGCTATGCGAACGCGCACCTTCAAAAATCTATCGACTCAATCATCATACAATCAAACGGATTCGCTAAGGAGGCTTTATGATTTCACGGATTTTGGGAATTTTATTTTTCGGCTCACTTTTTGCGCTTGTGCCTGTGGCAATTGTCATTGCAGGAATCCGTGAAGGATATATCGATTTCTATCATATCAAAGATTGCGGCAGGCAGGTTTTTTATAATCCCTTTTTTTACGACACTATCTTTCACAGCGGCTTTGGCTGGGTGATGCTTCTCCTTGCCGTTATTGTCGGCACATTGATTGTCTATCCTCCATTTTGGGCGAGCCTTTGGCGTGGACTGTATGCGCTGCTGCTCATCGTTGCAATGTGCACATTTATCCCCAAGGTGGGCTTTACGCTCGGTGAAGCGCTGTTTCATAAGCCCAACACACGCGTTTCGCTGATTGACGGACAAACCTTGTCGCTTGATGTCGTCTATGTCGGGCGCGAGGGGCTGCATTTCCTCACTCCCGACAACCCCTATCCGCTCACCTATCGTTGGGAGGCGATTGTCGGCGGGCAACAACAGCGCTGCTACATCGCCGCACCCGATTCGCAAGTGCCACAGCTGCCCGACACGCGCGGGGCAAGCGCCGCAGAATCTGCTGCTGTGGGCATCGAACCACTGCCCGAGAAAAAGAGCATGTTTGATGTGCTCATGAAAAGATTGTTCCCATAGTATTGCAAACAATGCGCGATGTCAAATCTCTTGGGCAAGTTTTCACACCGCAACATATTGTGAGCATGATGTTGCACCTTGCCCAAAGCATGAGGCGGCTGGGGAATCCGCGATTCCTCGAGCCAAGCTGTGGAGACGGGGCGTTTTTGCACCACCTGCCCAACAACGCGTTGGGGGTCGAAATCGACACGAGCCTATGTTTAGATTCTACATTAGAATCGCGGGTTGTGCATATCGATTTTTTTAAGTTGAGCCTCGATGAAACGTTTGATTGTATTATCGGAAATCCTCCTTATGTGCGTTACCAAGATATTGTCGATTCGACCAAATTTCTTTTAAACGCCTATCAAAATATCTTTGATTTGCGTTCGAATCTCTATCTATTTTTTATCTACAAAAGTATTTTGCACCTCAAGGACAAGGGCGAGCTCATTTTCATCACCCCGCGCGATTTTCTCAAGAGCACATCGAGCAGGAAGCTCAACGCGTTTTTGTTTTCTCAAGGCACAATCACGGATTTTATTGATTTGGGAGACCAAAAGATTTTTGCAGGCGCGCAACCCAATTGCGCGATTTGGCGATTTGAAAAGGGGAATTTTGAACGTAGCACGAATGGCAACAAAGAATTTAGATGTGTAGACGGGCAGGTTTTTTTGACCACGAAACGTTATGACGTTCCATTTAGCGCGTTGTTTTTCGTCAAAGTCGGCGCAGTGAGCGGAGCGGATTCGATTTTTACCAATAATACGTTTGGGAATATGGAATTTGTTTGCTCAAGCACGGCAAAAAGTGGAAAAACAAGGCGCATGATTTATGGCGACTATGGCAAAGATTGCGCCTATTTGCAAGACTTTAAGGAACAATTGCTGCAAAGAAAGATTAGAAAATTTGACGCGACAAATTGGTGGCAGTGGGGCAGAGATTATTATCAAAGTGATAAACCACGAATCTATGTTAACACAAAGACTCGGAATCGAAAACCTTTTTTTATCCACACATGCAAAGCTTACGATGGCTCAATCCTCGCCATTTTTCCAAAGTTTCATGTTGATTCTAAAAAACTATATGAACTTTGCAATAAATTGAATGCCATCGATTGGGCAGAACTCGGCTTTGTGTGCGATGGACGTTTTTTGTTTTCGCAAAGAAGCTTGGAAAACTGCCTCATAGATAAAAGCTTCAAGGAATTTTTGGAATGAGCATGCAAAATCACGAGAGGAACACATTACCAATCAATCAAATCTTGCAGGGCGATAGCCTCAAGCTGTTGCAAACAATTCCCGATTCGAGCATTGACCTCATTTTTGCCGACCCGCCCTATTTTATGCGCGTTGAGGGCAGGTTACAACGTCCAGAAGGCAGCGATTTTCGCGGTTGCAATGATGTTTGGGACGCTTTTGCCAATAATGCAGATTATATACGTTTTAGTCGTCTGTGGCTTGAACAATGCCATAGAATCCTAAAACCAAATGGTAGCATGTGGGTGATTGGCGCAATGCAATGTATTTATAGTCTCGGGGCAATCATGCAAGAACGTGGCTTTTGGTTCATTAATGATGTGATTTGGCATAAAAGCAATCCCACACCTAATTTTCATGGCACGCGGCTCAATAATGCGCATGAAACATTGATTTGGGCGACAAAAGATAAAAATGCGAAATATACATTTAACTACAAAACGGCAAAGGAACTCAATTGTGAAATTATTGATTTTGAAAATGGAACACGCAAACAACTTGGAAGTGTTTGGAAAATCCCCATTTGCAATGGCAAAGAAAGACTCAAGGATTCTAGCGGCAAAAAACTACATAATACGCAAAAACCCGAAGCTTTGCTATATCGAATCATCGCGATTAGTTCCCATATAGGTGATGTTGTGCTCGACCCCTTTGGCGGCACGATGACCACAGCGGCAATGGCAAAAAGATTAGGTAGGCATTATATCATGCTGGAACAAAACACGGATTATATTCACTATGGCAAACAACGTTTGGATTCTGTCGTGTTTGAGGATAGCCCTATTGCAAAAGCAGAGTTTGACAAGAAATCCATAAAGGCGACTTTGAGCGCAATGATTGCGGCTGGATTCTTGCATGTTGGGGAAAAATTGTATTTAAAAAATACCTGTTTTGAAGCAACGCTCACACAGGAAGGCAAACTCATATTTGAAGGGCAGATTTATGACATGCACACTCTCGCTGCGCAATTAAAAAATGCAAAAACAAATCGACTGAACGGCTTTATGTATTGGGAAGTGTACAGGAATGATTCTTATATTTTGCTCCATAGAATACGAGAAGAGTATCGCCAAGTTCTTAATGTCTAAAATCTAGGATTTATTATTTTGAAAAAATTATTAGTAATCTTGAAATTTTTCTAAATCTATACTCTTTTTCTGCGATGTAGTCTTGATGATTTCTATCTTAGATTCTGGATTATATATCAATTTTCTTTTGCATAGTCTGCAAATTTCTCTCAATCTAATGCAAGAAAATTTTGCATGATGCGTTTGCCCTGCTCTTGCAAAATAGATTCGGGGTGAAATTGCACCCCATAGCTTTGATAATCCTTTGCTTTAAGAGCCATAAGTACTCCATTTTCAGTATATCCTAATGCTTCACATTGTCCTAATCGACTTACATAGAGTGAATGATATAATGCTATTTTGACACCTTGCTTTACTCCCTTAAATAAAGGATTTGGTGCAAAATGAAAATGCGCTATTTTGCCGTGAGTGGGATTTGCAAGAGAAACAACCTCGCCTCCAAATGCTTGAGCGATACACTGATGTCCCAAACAGATTCCTAGAATCTTCTTATATGGGGCAAAATGCCTAATCGCCTCCAAACACACACCAGATTCTAAAGGGTGGCTTGGACCGGGAGAGATGATAAGGTGAGTGATAGAATGCCTTTTACAAAGCTGTTTTAGTTCCAATAAAGATATATCATTTGGCACAACAAACGACTTTATGCCACATTCTTTAAACAAATAAAGCACATTATATGTAAACGAATCATAATTATCAATAAGGAGCACTTTGGGCGTTTTTTTCAATTTCTTACTCATTGATAAATCTTATCATAATCAAACTGCACTTCTACCACTCCGCGCACAGAGTTTATGCAGTAGATTCTCTGTGCTTTTGCAAGATGTTTGCGTTTTAAAGTTTTTTCCTTTATCGCTCCACTTTGGAGCAATGCTTGAGCCAAAGTGCCACCAAGCAATCCACTTTTGCGCTTTGGTGTATAGAATCTCCCCTCTATCTCAAGCACAATATTACTTCGCGAACCCTCGCATAGCTCACCCTTTTGGTTAAAATACAGGACATCAAACACCACGCTAGATTCTATGAGTTTTATAGAATCTGCAAAATGGTTGCGTTGCGTGGATTTATGGTATAAAAATAGATTATGTGAATTGAGTGTATGTTGAGACAATAGAACACGAGTGCAAGCACAAGGCACAAAAGGCTTTATCTCAAGATGATACGCGCCATTTGGCATAAGACTTAAGCGCAATATTGCTCGCTCTTTTGGCATTTGCTGTTTAAAAAGTTGAAAAAATGCCTGTGTTTGTTTCACACAATCTCGCTTGTGTAATGGCTCAATGTGCGGAAATTCAATCTTTGGATAAGATAAATGCGAGTGTGCAAAGGAAGCAGTAAATGCGCTAAATTTATTGCAAATAAAGCCAAATTTGCGCGCAGAGTGCAAAAGCCGCTCTAAATGCTCTTGGAGTAAAAAAATGTGTCCATTTTCAAAAAGCATTGTTTCAAAGAGTGCAAAAGATTCTAAAGGGGTGGGTTGCAAAAAACTTGCTTTAAGTTCTAGTTCTGCAAACTCACTCTCACATACAGAATCCCACACGACCCCACTTCCCACACCATAGCGATAAAAGTCCTCATCTGCGCCTTTAAAAAGTGTGCGAATAGGCACACAAAAGGAAGTATGTTGATTAGAAATCATGCCTAATGCGCCACAATAGACGCCTCTTTGGCGAGATTCTAAACTATGGATAATCTCCATTGTTTTAAGCTTTGGCGCACCTGTGATAGAACCACAAGGAAAAAGAGCGCACAGAATCTCACGTAATGAAGTCCGTTTGGATAATCTACCCTGCAGGGTAGAGACCATTTGATGCAGTGTGGGATAAGTTTTTATCTTGCATAGATGTTTTACTCGCAGGGAGCGAGGCTTGATAATTTTGCTTAAATCATTGCGCAATAAATCTACAATCATCATATTTTCGCTACGATTTTTGCTATCTTGCTGTAATGTGCGCTTTTGCAATAAATCTTGCTTAGACGTTTTTACTCTTTGTATTGTGCCTTTCATTGGTTGGGCAGTGATTATGCGATTTTTGACCTCAAAGAAAAGCTCGGGTGAAAAACATAGAATCTCACCAAATGCGTTTTTAATGTAGGCTTTATATGCAGTGTTTTGATGAGAAAGAATCTGCTTAAAAAGTTGCTCGGGCTGTGCTTGAGAACAAAGCTTTAGCTCGTGAGTATAGTTGATTTGATAACTCTCACCTTTTAAAATATGCGTTTTTATACGTGTAAAGCCACTCTTGTAGTCCTCATAGTCAAGCCCCTGCAAAAGAAATAGCGGCAATTGAGTGTGATGTGTCTTGTTAAAAAGGTTTTTAAGCTTACGTCTTTTGGCAAAAAAGACAAAATAAAGCAAGGGTTGCCTACGTAAAGACATTGTGGCGCATATACGTTCATAAAGATGATGATATGCTTTTGCTTGATGGGCTTGGAGAGCCACACCTGCCTCATAAGTCATATACCCGACAAAATAGCCTTTTTGCTTTGATTTAAGAGTAGATTCTATGCACTCTAGCGCATTCAAAACGCCTTGCACATCAAAAGCAATGAGCTTTCTTAAAGGATTGCTATAATAAAAATTGCCATAAATCATAACATAATGCTATCTTAAAGCATTAAATATTCAAACCTATTCATACTCTCACTTCCCCCCTACCCCTCGATTCGCGCCGCAATCCCCTTCTTGGGTCCGCTCGCCCCGTGGCAATTCTTATATTTCTTGCCGCTGCCACATGGGCATGGGTCGTTGCGCGCGGGCTTTTTGGCGCTTGACGCGGGGTTTTCGTCTGTGCTAAGCTGTGTTTCGCCCACGCTGTCCTTGAGCTCTTGCGTGCTCTTTTGCAGCTCTTCGTCAATCTCCTCGCGTTTGCGCAGCTGCACACTTTGCAGCGCCTTAATCGCCTCGAGTTTGATATTCTCAATCAGCTCGAGGAACAGATTATAGCTCTCCTTCTTGTACTCGACGAGCGGGTCTTTTTGGTTGTAACCGCGCAGTCCGATTCCGGTCTTGAGATTGTCCATCAGGTAGAGATGCTCGCGCCAGAGTTGGTCGAGAATCTGCAGATAAATAATGCGCTCAATCTGCCCGCGCTGCTGGAGCGCAATCGAAAATTTCTCATTATACGCGTATTCCAAGACGGCGAGCAACGCGATTTTGAGCTCCTCGAAGCTGCCATGCGCGATATTGTCGGGCATGGGCATATTATATTCCTCTTGAAAATGCGCAGCAAGCTTGTCGAGCGCAAATGTCTCGGGCTCGCTCTCCTCGAAAATCTCGCTTTTGCGCAGCAGATTCTCAACGCTGCTTTGGCGATTGTCAACAATCCGTTCGCTCAAATCATAATCGGGTGTCAGCAGCTCGTTGCGCAACCGATACACAGCCTTGCGCTGCTCGTTGGCGACATCGTCATATTCAAGCAAATGCTTGCGTGCCATAAAATTGCGCTCTTCGACCTTCTTTTGCGCCTTTTCCACCGAGCGCGTAACGAGCCGCGATTCGATATGCTCGCCCTCTTTGAGCCCGAGTTTGTGCATGATTCCTTGAATCTTCTCGCTGCCAAAAATGCGCAACAGATTGTCCTCGAGGCTCAAATAGAATTGGCTCACGCCTGGGTCGCCTTGCCGTCCGCTTCGCCCGCGGAGCTGATTGTCGATTCTGCGGCTTTCGTGCCGTTCTGTGCCGATAATATACAGCCCGCCGAGCTCGCGAATCTCGTCTGTAATCTTAATATCCACGCCACGCCCAGCCATATTTGTGGCAATCGTTACAGCGCCCTTCGTGCCCGCGTCTTTGATAATCTCTGCTTCTTTGGCGTGTTGCTTGGCGTTTAGTACCGTGTGCGGGATTCTCTGCTTTTTGAGTAGCGCATGCAGAATCTCGCTCTTCTCAATCGAAGCCGTGCCCACGAGCACAGGCTGCCCGCGCGCATTGAGCTCGGCAATCTTGGCAATCACGGCGCTAAACTTTTCTTTTTCTGTGCTATAAATCAAATCGTTCAAATCCTGTCGCCGAATCGGCACATTGGTGGGAATGCTCACAACCTCGAGCCCATAGATTTGCAAAAACTCTGTCGCCTCCGTTTGGGCTGTGCCCGTCATTCCTGCGAGCTTGTCATAGAGGCGAAAATAATTTTGAAAGGTAATGTCAGCAAGTGTTTGCGTCTCTTCCTTAATCACCACACCCTCTTTTGCCTCGAGTGCTTGGTGCAAGCCCTCGCTAAAGCGCCGCCCAACACTCAAGCGCCCCGTAAATTCATCAACAATCACGACTTCGCCATTTTGGACGACATAATCTTTATCTTTAGCAAAGAGATAATTCGCCTTCAAGGCTTGGTCAAGCTGATGTGCAAGAATCGCGTTATCAATGCTATAAAGATTCTCAATCCCAAATCCCGCCTGTGCCTTGCTCACGCCGCTTTCGGTAATCAGAATCACACGATTTTTTTCGTCAATCGTGAAATCCTCATCGACAACAAGCTTGAGCGCAATTTCATTTGCCTTTTTGTAATGTTCAAGCTTATGGTTCGCTGGTCCTGAAATAATGAGCGGCGTGCGCGCTTCGTCAATCAGAATCGAATCCACCTCATCGACAATCGCGTAATGGTGCGTGCGCTGCACCTTGTCCTCGAGCGCGTATTTCATGTTGTCGCGCAAATAATCAAACCCAAATTCATTGTTTGTGCCATACGTGATGTCGCATTTGTATGCCTCGATTCGCTGTGCGTCATCGACACAATCACTCGTAACGACCCCGACAGAATAACCCAAGAACTCATACAATGGTGCGAGCTCGTTGCAATCGCGTTTGGCAAGATAATCATTCACGGTGATGATATGCACGCCAAGACCCGTCATAGCATTCAGCACGACAGGTAATGTCGCAACAAGCGTCTTGCCCTCGCCCGTTTTCATCTCGGCAATTTTATGCTCATGCAGCACCATTCCGCCAATCAGCTGCACATCGAAATGGCGCATGTTCAAAACGCGGCGGCTCGCCTCGCGCGTTATCGCAAAACTATCGGGCAAAAGAGAATCGAGGCTCTGCCCCTCGCGCGCCTTTTGGCGCAGGGCATCAAACGCAGCGCGAAGCTCGCTATCATTCATGCTTTGATAATGAGATTCAAGCTCGTTGATACGTTGGATTTTTTTACGATACAGCTTAATTTGTCGGTCGTTTGTGCTGCCAAAGATAGAAGCGAAAATGCGTTGAATCATCTCCCAAACCTTTATATTTTTATCGTGAATTTTAGCATAAAACAAGCCACAAGAATCTAGCGATTGTGCCGAACGATGTCCACATGGCTTGGCGGATGAAACTCAAACACAGAATCGGCGATTTTCACATTCGAGCGGCAATTCTCGAACACAATCTTGACGTGATTCTCAAACTCATCGAGATATTCAATACTCGCGGGCAGCTCTTTAGAATCGACATTCAAGACATATTCTTTGCCCTCAATCATCGCGCGGTAGCGCCCATCTTTTTGTTTCTTTGCATTGCGCAAAAGCGCAGAAAAATCGAGCACCTTATCATCGATTGTGATAATCGTTACCTGCTCGAGCTTGGGCTCATAAATCATCGCTTCCTTGCCATCGAAATAGAGATGTTTGGTTGTCGGGGAGACATAGTCCCAACGCACATGTACGGGCTTTTTGAGATAGAGTTTGCCATGATAGACAATCGTTTCGCCCTCAAGTGTGGTAATCTCTTGCATGAAGTCGCCCTGCAAGGTTTTGAGTGTTTCAAAAGCCCCGAAGAGTGGTGCGAGCAAAAGAGAGAAAAAAAATAAAAAACGCATAAAAATCCTTTATGTAGTATCTAGCCGCTTCGGCTTGAAAGAAATAAATCTTCGGTGTCAATCTCATCACTCTCGCTCAAAATCGCGGCACGTTCGACGACAGAAAGAAGCTCACGAATGTTTCCGGGCCAATTGTACGCAAGCAGACAATCTTTGGATTCTTGGCTCAATGTTTTGGGCGCAAAACCATATTGCGTACAGACTTCAGCAAGCTTTGCCTCACACAAAGGCAAAATCTCCTCTTTGCGCTCGCGCAGCGGCGGAATCTGCACGGGAATGGTTTGGAGACGAAAGAAAAGATCTTCGCGAAATTCATGGTTGGCAATCTTTTGTTGGATATTTGCATTTGTTGCCGAGACAACGCGAAACTCGACCTTAATCGGCTTGCTGCTGCCAAGCCGCACAACCTCTTTTTCTTGCAAAACACGTAGAATCTTCGCCTGCAACCCAAGCGGCATTTCGCCGATTTCATCAAGGAAAATCGTCCCGCCATGCGCGGCTTCAAACTTGCCGCTATGCCCCTCTGTGGCGTCTGTGAAAGCGCCTTTTTCGTAGCCAAACAGCTCGGATTCAAGCAGATTATCGGGAATAGCCGCCATATTGATGGCGACAAACGGCGCTTTGGCGCGCGGCGAGTTGTTGTGGATATATTGTGCAAGCACCTCTTTGCCCACGCCGCTCTCGCCCAAAAGCAAGATAGACGCATCGGTGTTTGCGGCTTTCGAGACGAGTTTGAGAACTTTTTCAAAGGTTGGCGAAGTCGCGATGAAGTCTTTGTTTGAATCGCTTGCAATCGGATTCTTGCTCTGCACCTTTTGCGCCTTTGCCGAACGTCGAATCGCGGCAACGAGCGTTTCAACCTCAAAAGGCTTCGTCAGAAAATCCTTGACACCTAGCCGAATCGATTCAATCGCCTTATTCAATGTCGCATTGCCTGTGATGATAATCGCCTCATAGCGCCCATTGAGCTGCTCCAAAAACTCGATTCCGTCCATTCCGGGCATATTAATATCGGTAATAATCAGCTCAAAGCTATCATCGAGCTTTTTAAGCGCGTCTTTGGCGCTTTTGAATGCAACGATTTGGAACTCGGGATATTCACCCAAAGCAATCTCGAGCGATTTGCGCATGTTAATATCATCTTCGATAATCGCGATTTTCATCTGCTACTCCTTTATGTCTAAGATTTCAACAACCGCATAGCCGTCAATCTCACGCGCGCGCAGCACCACAGGCGCAATCCAAAACGTGGTTGTCGAGCGGCTCGCGAGGTTGAGCACTGTGGTGTCGTCCCGCAGCCCGATTCCATTGCGCATGAAACATAGTAACATCGCGTCTTTGTCGGTGCGCAGGCGGTAAAACACCGTGAGTTCGCCAAGCGGCTCGCCAATCTCGCATGTGGCTTTAATCGCAAACACTTTGGGAATGCTCATACTCCGTGCGACATTGTAATCTTCGTTAATCAGCATGCCATTGCGCATTGCGGCGCGATATGAAAAGATATAGAAATCATGCGCACATGCAAAAGCGAGCATGAGCATGCCAACACAGATTCTCATTGCAACAATGCCTGCTCCTCTTCGTCTTTGGGACATTTGGCAATCGAGACGACCTTCTCGCCTTCGGCGACATTGACGATAATCACGCCGCTTGTGTTGCGCCCCGCCTTGCGAATGGCTTGCATATCTACACGAATCATCTTGCCATTGCCCGTGAGCAACATCAAATCCATGCTCTCATCGACATTCACAATGCCCACGAGCTGCCCGGTTTTTTGCGTGAGCTTCATCGCAATCACACCCTTGCCGCCGCGCTTGGTCATGCGGTATTCACATGCTTGCGTGCGTTTGCCGATTCCTTGCTCGCTGACGCTCAAAATTTCCTCGCTTTCTGAATCAATCACCGTTGCACCTGTCACATAGTCATTGTCTTCTTTGAATCGAATCGCCGTTACACCGCGCGTGTTGCGCCCCGTATCGCGCACTTCGTTTGCCAAGAATCGCACTGCCATGCCATGGTATGTAACAACCAACACTTGCTGCGCCTGCTCATTGTCGATAATCTTTGCCATCACAAGTTCATCGTCATCATCGAGGCTAATCGCGCGGATTCCAACCGAGCGAATGTTTCTAAACTCGCTAAGGTTCGTGCGCTTCATCAAGCCCTTTTTTGTAAAAAATGCAATCGATTTGTTGCTATCAAAGTCTTTTGTCGTAATCGTTGCCTTAATCTTCTCGCCTGCTGCAAGATTGATGAGATTCACAACCGCCTTACCGATTGCCGTGCGGCTTGCTTCGGGAATCTTGTAGACCTTGAGCCAATAGAGCTGCCCTTTGTCGGTGAGGAAAAGGATTGTGTCATGAGTGCTCGAGACAAAGAAACTCTCGATGAAATCATCATCATGCGTGTTTGCACCAATCTTGCCCTTGCCACCTCGGTGCTGCTTTTCATAGATTCGAATCGGCACGCGCTTGACATAGCCGCGGTGGCTCATCGTTACGACAACATTCTCATCGGGGATTAAATCTTCTTCATCAATGCTTTCATAATCTTCGACAATTTCAGTGCGCCGCTCGTCATAGAATCTCTCGCGCACCTCGCATAGCTCGGCTTTGATAACATTGTTGAGTTCCTCTTCACTCTTGAGAATCTTCTCAAGCCCCGCAATCTGTTCAAGCAATTCTTGGTATTCTTTTTCGATTTTATCGCGTTCAAGCCCCGTGAGCCGTTGCAAACGCATATCGAGAATTGCCTGCGCCTGAATCTCGCTCAATGTGTAGCGATGAATCAGCTCGGTTTTAGCAACTTTTGGGTCAGAGCTCGCCTTCAAAAGCGCGACAATCTCGTCGATATGCTCAAGCGCAATGCGCAATCCTTCGAGTAGATGTACGCGCGCGCGAGCCTTTTGTAGCTCGAAGATGATTCGGCGGATAATCACACTCTTGCGGTGGTTGATAAAAAGCTGCAAAAGCTCAATGAGCGTAAAGATTTTGGGGCGCTTATCGCAAATGGCTAATAAGATGATTCCAAACGTACTCTCCATTGGTGTGGATTTAAAGAGATGATTGAGCACAATCTCGCTCATTGCATCTCGCTTGAGCTCGACAACAACCCGCACGCCCTCTCTATCACTCTCATCGCGCACTTCGCTGATTCCTTCAATCGCCTTTTCTTTTGCAAGCTCGGCAATCTGTTCGACAAGGCGAGCCTTATTGACTTGATAGGGCAGCTCATCGATGATAATTAAATCTTTTGTTTTTGTGTTTTCGATATGTGTTTTGGCGCGCACCTTGACGCGCCCACGCCCCGTTTGATAGGCTTCTTTGATTCCATGTTTGCCATAGATAATGCCGCCTGTGGGGAAATCGGGACCCTGCAAATGTTGCATAATCTCGGCGAGATTTGAATCGGGATTGTCGATGAGATGCAATGTCGCATCAATCACCTCGCTTAGGCGATGTGGCGGAATGTTTGTTGCCATACCCACTGCGATTCCATTGCTGCCGTTGACAAGCAAATTTGGAATCCTGCTGGGCAGCACCTCGGGTTCTTGTTGGCTGCCGTCATAATTGGGAATAAAAGTAACAGTCTCCTTTTCAATATCGCGCAAAATTTCTTCGCTTGCAAATGTCATACGCGCTTCGGTATAGCGCATTGCAGCGGCGCTATCGCCGTCCATCGAGCCAAAGT
The DNA here is from genome assembly GCA_947177485.1 of uncultured Helicobacter sp. GTDB lineage: Bacteria > Campylobacterota > Campylobacteria > Campylobacterales > Helicobacteraceae > NHYN01. Next base: position 10,166 of record CAMWUR010000004.1, on the reverse strand, counting down.
TGCCCTGCCCATCGATGAGCTGCAAGCGCATCGAAAAATCTTGCGCCATACGTACAAGCGCGTCATACACAGCGCTATCGCCATGTGGGTGGTATTTTCCTATCACGTCCCCGACAATGCGCGCGCTTTTTTTGTGAGGGCTACGTGCGCCCATGCCCAGCTCATGCATCGCATAGAGAATCCTGCGATGAACGGGCTTGAGCCCATCGCGTGCATCAGGTAGCGCACGTCCGATAATCACACTCATTGAGTATTCAAGATAGCTTTCCTCAACGGATTGTTTGATTTTGATATTCTGAATGCTTTCTTCCATATATTCTGCCACAGCCTTCCATTTTTAGCAAAAACTATTCTAGCATAAACTTTCTAACACGCACAAAATTGATGATGAAACTCTTGCAAATTCAAAATTTTTTAGATAGAATACAGCTATCGAAGTTAAGGATAACAACCGATGAATAAAAAAGTTGCCTTGCTGATGAGTGGAGGAGTCGACTCGTCATATTGTGCCTATTTGCTCAAAGAGCAGGGATATGAGATTCATGGAATCTATCTCAAGCTGCATGGGCGCGAAGAGTTGCATGCCGCAAATATCCGCAATATCCAAAAAGCAAGCAGTCATTTAAACTTTGCCTACGATGTCTTAGACGCACAAGAGCTTTTCAAAGAGCATGTTTATAATGAATTTGTGCGCGGCTACCAAGAGGGACGTACACCCAATCCATGCGCAATGTGCAACCCACGCATGAAATTTGGTTTTGCATTTGCAAAGGCAATGGAAATGGGCTGCGACACTATCGCAACAGGACATTATGCACGTGTTGAAAAAGGCAGAATCAAAGAAGCATTCGATTCACACAAAGACCAAAGCTATTTTCTATTTGGAATCCCACAAGAAGCGATTGACCGCGTTATTTTTCCTCTAGGCAATATGCTCAAACAAGACATCAAACCCATTGCACTCTCCAAACTCCCATGGCTAGGGAGTCTCGAAACCTACAAAGAATCTCAAGAAATTTGCTTTGTTGAAAAAGACTATATCGATGTACTCAAACAACATGTCTCTGTAGAACAAGAAGGCGAGATTGTCAACACAGAAGGGCAAAAAATCGGCACACACAAGGGCTATATGCAATACACCATCGGCAAACGCAAGGGCTTTTTTGTCCATGGCGCACACACGCCCCATTATGTGCTCGCCATTCACCCCAAAGAGAATCAAATCGTTGTCGGCACAAAAGAAGAACTCGCTAAAAATCGTGTGCTTGCTCATCCACTTGCATTGCCACATGATTTCGAGCCACGTGAATGTATGGTCAAGATTCGCTACCGCAGCCCCAAAGTGCCCGCAAAAGTACATCTCGATGCAGACGGGCAGCTGATTGCTCATCTCAAAGAGCATGCCTATGGTGTTGCGAATGGACAAGCGCTCGTGCTATATGACGGTGACTTGGTTCTTGGCGGCGGGTTTATCGTGCATTCAGAGATGACCTCATCTTTAAGTCAAGGAGGAGTTTATGATTCGAAGTAGTGGGAACAGAAACAGCAGAATAGAGCCACCAAAAACTGTCAAGGGATATCGAGAACATTTCGATAAAATCAACAAAAAGCGAAAGGTTGTGTATGTTGACGAAAATGACCCAAATTACCTTTCCTATGTGCTTTCGATGGATTTAGAGGTACGCCCTATTCCAAAAGAAAAAACTAAATAGCAGAGAATCGGCAAAATATCGTTTTGCTATTGCAAAAGCGAGCTTTTGCTGTCGTTTGCGGAATTGCCCGCAAATCCCCAAAGTTGCGGCACAGCGCATGCGCCCTGTGTCGCTGTGAAACGGACAACAAAAGCTTTTTGCTTTGTCCCTAATAGCATTCATGGATAGCTTATGCACAAGCACGCATTGCGATTGCATGATTGCAGATTTTATAAGCAGGAGCAATGTTGCATGAAAAGCTACAAAATATTCAGCGGAACGGCGCACCCACGCTTTGCTGCTGATGTCGCAAAAAACCTTGAGGTTTTGCTTTCGTCCGCAGAGATTGCACGTTTTAGCGATGGCGAAATCAGCGTGCGAATCTCTGAAAGTGTACGTGGATATGATGTCTTTGTGATTCAGCCCACATGCGCTCCAGCAAACGATAGCCTCATGGAGCTTTTAATCATCGCCGATGCGATGAAACGTAGCTCGGCTGCTTCGATTACAGCGGTGATTCCTTATTTTGGCTATGCACGTCAAGACCGCAAAGCCGCCCCACGTGTGCCTATTAGTGCAAAGCTCGTTGCCGACTTGCTCCAAAGCGCAGGTGTGAATCGTGTTGTAACGATGGACCTGCACGCAGGGCAAATTCAGGGCTTTTTCGATATTCCTGTCGACAATCTCTATGGCTCGATTGTGTTCAAAGAATATGTCGAGAGGCTCAACCTCGTCAATCCCATTGTTGCGAGCCCTGACATCGGAGGCGTGGCGCGCGCGCGCTATTTTGCGAAGCTGCTCAATCTCGATTTAGCGATTATCGACAAGCGCCGCCAAAAGGCAAACGAGAGCGAGGTGATGAACATCATCGGCGATGTGCAAGGTAAAAGCGTGATTCTGCTTGATGATATGATTGACACAGCAGGCACGATGCTCAAAGCTGCTGAAGCGCTCAAGGCACAGGGTGCGTGCGCCGTGCTCGCATTTGGCACGCATGCCGTCTTTAGCGGTGCGGCAAGAGAACGGATTGAAAGTCCCGCGATTGATAATGTCGTTGTAACCGACACAATCCCCATTCACAACCCCCATAAAAAAATCACGATTCTAAGCGTTGCATCGCTATTTGCCGAAGTGATTCGAAGGATTTATCGTAATGAAAGCGTTCACTCATTGTTTGATTAAACTTCTTGCCATATTGCTTTGTTGCGCCACTTTTGCAAATGCAAAAACCATCGCGGCGATTCTTGATAGCGGCAACAATCCTCAAGTGTTGCTGCAAACCACAGCGGGCGACATCACGCTCGAGCTTTTTCCAAAAGTCGCGCCCAAAGCTGTCGAGAATTTCTTACGGCTCGTCGACACTGGCTATTATAATGGCATTAGCTTCCATAGAATCATCAAAGGGTTTATGATTCAAGGTGGCGACCCGACAGGCACAGGACGTGGCGGGAGCTCGATTTGGAACAAGCCCTTTGAAGATGAAATCGCGCTTGGCTATACCTTCGACCGCGGCGGTATTTTGGCAATGGCAAACGCGGGCGCAAACACCAATGGTTCGCAATTTTTCATCACCACTGCAAAAGCTCCATGGCTTGATGGCAAGCACACAATCTTTGGCGAGGTAAAGAACGGCTTTGATGTGCTCAATGTCCTCGAATCGATTCCAACAGATTCCAACAACCGCCCACAAGAAACTCCGCGCATTCTGAAGGCGAGCATTCTACAACCCTAGTTTTTTGAGAACAAAATCTGCAAGCCATGCGCTAGCGCGACCAAAATGATAGATTTTCTGCTTTCTATATTGCAAGAGAGTGCTATGCCATGTTTCTTGTTTGGTATAGACGTCATTTAAAATCTCCATGAATTGTGCTTCCGCACTCGTCTCAAACACAATTCCCAACGCACTTGGCAACACATGTGCGCCATCGGCAAGCACAATCGATGGGCGCAAGGCAAGCAGAGGATAGGTATAGCGCATTGTGGTTGCACCACAAACACAACAAAATGTCTCGTTATAAGATTGCGGCACAATATGTTCATTTTCGTCTATGGAAAAATTGGAATAGCAAGAGAGTTGCGCGAGAATCTGCGCCATACCCTCACTATCCCAATGGCTCGATGGCTCACCCACGTTGCGGTAGCGCACACGCAAGCGCACGTCATAAATCCCCCCTTGCTCCGACAATGTGGCTTTGACCAATCCAAACATTTTCCACATTTCGTCCATGTTGTAGGGGGCAAAAAGGACAATGTTTCGGGGCGCAAATGTCTCGCCACTTATGTCGGGCGCAATTCTATCAAACCCGAGATAGCCCGAATGGAGATAGCAATCTTCGCGAGAGCGGGGCAAAAAATCCTCCCCCGCAACGCATGCGTAATCATAGGATTCCTGCTGAAGCAAATGAAGTTGGTTTTGCTGATAATTTGTCCAATCAACGAGCGCATGCCCGAGATAAAAAGTCGGCACATGGGAGTTTTTGTTGCTAAAGTACATTGAAGTTTTGATGAGAGCCTGTATAGAAGAGAGTTGATGAAAATAAAAAGACGGCAAAGCGCGCACTAGACAATTCCTGCCCCCCCCCCCACTACCTTCAATCTGCGCACGTACTTTGGCAAATGGCTCGGGCAATCCACAGAGATAGAGAATCTGCACATCAGCATTGCGCGATAAAAGTTCCGAATCAATGAGACCAATATGCTTATCGTCTGCCATACCTGTCATCTCAATCGCGATGGTTGGTTTTTGTCGCTCGCGCAAGAGCGCATCGATTGCGGCGATACTCTGCAACGCAAGCTCCTCAAGCGCATTGTCATTATAGGCAATACCTTCAGCTCGTAACTTGGCACAAAGCACATCTGCCGTTTGTTCATTATAAGGACTTCGCGGCACAAGAACGGTGATTTGCCTTTCGCGCAATGTCTTGGCATGCGCTTGCAATGAGGTTTCTGGCGCGCTATCATCGATATAATGAATCGGGATATTGTATAGATGAGTCATCATGATTCCGAGCATGCGCCCCGTAATACCATTGGGATAGATGAATGCTTCTTTCATGCCCAAACTCCTACTCCACAATGCGAGGTAACGTGATTCCCTGTTGCTTTTGGTATTTGCCATTCTTGTCTTTATAGCTCACTTCGCAATCGCAATCACCCTCGAAAAACAACACCTGTGCAATGCCCTCATTCGCATAGATTTTGGCGGGCAAGGGCGTTGTGTTGCTAATCTCAATCGTGATATATCCCTCAAACTCTGGCTCAAAAGGCGTAACATTGACAATAATCCCACAACGCGCATAGGTGCTTTTGCCGACACAAATGGCAAGCACATTGCGTGGGATTTTAAAATATTCGATTGTACGTGCGAGCGCAAAAGAATTAGGCGGAATAATGCAAACATTGCCACGAAAATCAATCGTATTGGAGAGCTGAAAATCTTTGGGGTCAACAACGGTGGTATTGATATTGGTAAAAATCTTAAATTCATCACTCACGCGAATATCATAACCATAGCTACTCAATCCATAACTAATCACGCCCTTGCCCACCTGATTCTCACAAAATGGCACAATCATCTGCTCATGTAATGCTTTTTGCAAAATCCATTTATCCTCTTTGAGCCCCATTACGTTTCCTAAAGTCATAGAGATTTATGGTATTATAACGCAAAATTTTTAAGGACAACAATGAAGCTTGAGGAAATCAAAGAATTGGTTCTTTTGTTCGATTCGACACAATCAACAAAGCTGCATATCCAACGAGGCGATTTTGTCTTAAAGCTCGAAAAAGGGCATGCAACAAAAGTCGAACCACAAACAATCATGGTACAAGCACCTTTGGTGCAAAAAGACAATGATGACGACATCACACCATTGCCCAAAAAAGAAGGCGATACCTTGACATCGCCTATGGTTGGGACATTCTACCGCTCGCCCTCACCCGGGAGCGCTGCGTATGTACAGGTTGGCGACAAAGTCAAAAAAGGACAAACGCTTGCTATCATCGAGGCGATGAAAATCATGAACGAAATCGAAGCCGAGTATGATTGCAAGATTCTCGAGATTGTGCCTGCTGATGCGCAACCAGTCGAATATGGCGAAGTCTTATTCATTGTGGAGCGCCTCTAATGCAAAAGAATCTGCAAAAAATTCTGATTGCCAATCGTGGCGAGATTGCCTTGCGCGCGATTCGCACGATTCGCGAAATGGGCAAATATTCAATTGCTGTCTATTCCACAGCCGACAAAGAGGCGCATTATCTCGACTTAGCTGACGCAAAAGTCTGTGTGGGCGGCGACAAATCAAATGAAAGCTACCTCAACATGCCCGCAATCATTTCTGCTGCCGAGCTTTTTGGCGCCGATGCCATTTTTCCTGGCTATGGATTCTTGAGCGAGAATCAAGCCTTTGTCGAAATCTGTCAAGCACATGGAATCGAGTTCATCGGTCCAAACGCCGAAGTCATGGCGCTTATGAGCGACAAAAGCAAAGCAAAAGAAGTCATGAAACAAATCGGTATGCCCGTGATTCCGGGCAGCGAAGGCGCGCTCAAAGGGCATGAGCATGCCAAAGAAGAAGCAGCAAAAATCGGCTACCCCGTGATTCTCAAAGCAGCAAGCGGCGGCGGCGGGCGCGGAATGCGCATTGTCCAAAGCGAGGACAACATCATCAATGCCTACCTCGCTGCTGAAAGCGAAGCGATTAGCGCATTTGGCGATGGTACAATTTATATGGAGAAGTTCATCGATAATCCCAAACATATCGAAGTACAGATTCTCGCCGACAAACATGGCAATGTCGTACACATCGGCGAGCGCGACTGCTCGATGCAGCGCCGCCACCAAAAATTGATTGAAGAATCTCCAGCAATCGCGCTTCTGCCCGAAACACGCGCAAAGCTGCTCGAAAAGGCTGTCGAAGTCGCACGTGCAATCCATTATGTCGGCGCAGGCACATTTGAATTTTTGCTCGATTCGACACAGAATTTCTATTTTATGGAAATGAACACACGTTTGCAAGTCGAACACCCCGTGAGCGAAATGGTCAGTGGAATCGACATTGTCGAGTGGATGATTCGTATCGCGCAAGGCGAGGAATTGTTCAAGCAAGAATCAGTCCACTTTAGCGGACATGCGATTGAATGCCGCATCACAGCCGAAGACCCTGAACGATTCTTTCCAAGCCCCGGCAAGATTGTGCGCTTCATCGCCCCGGGCGGTGCATTTGTACGTGTCGATAGCCACGCTTACGAGGGCTATACCATTCCAATCCATTATGATTCAATGATTGGCAAGCTGATTGTATGGGGCGATTCACGGCAAAAGGCAATCGCACGCATGAGCCGCGCGCTCGATGAATTCACCATACAAGGAGTACGCACGGTGATTCCGTTCCACCAAAAAATGATGCAAAATCAAGATTTTCGAGAAAATCGCATCCATACCAAATATTTGGAACAGTAATTGCTTGAGTAAAAGCAGAAGGATTCATATTAGTTCTTCATCAAACACGACAAGGAGTCAACAATGAAAATCGGTGAAAGTCAGACTATCAACGCAACAGCGAACAACAACGCAAACAAAGCGAAAAACGAAGAGAAAAGTGCGCTTGAAAACATCGCGGCAATGCGTGCATTGCAAGGAACAGATGGTGCAAACCTCATGATTGCAGATTCGCTTTTGTCTCAAATCTCGGGGCTCACACAGGGTGTGCGCAATGCAAACGATGCAATCGGAATGTTGCAAATCGCGGATTCGACTCTCGGCAACATGACAGCCACAGCAGACAGAATCAATGTGCTTTCCGTCAAACTCGGCAACGATACGCTCACAACCGAGCAACGTGCGATGATTCAGAGCGAAACCAACGCGCTCAAGGCGAGCATGCGCGATTCTGTCATGCAGGCTTCATTCAATGGCAAAAATGTCTTCGCGTCCGAGCTGACCTTTGTTACAGGCAACGAAACAAGCGTTACGCTCAATATCAATGCACCCAATACCTCGCTTGTTGATGTGAACGACCAACAAACAATCCTTGATTTCATGACAAATGTCAATATGGAACGTGCCAATATCGGTTCGGTGATGAACGGAATCCAACATGGTATCAATTCCAATCTCGTTACAATCGTGAATCTCACAGCAGCAGAAAGCAGCCAACAAAATAATGATGTTGCCGAAAATTATAACGAGCTGAATCAGGCAAAATTAAAAGAGAATGCTGCATTGTATGCGAACGTCTATAACACGCAATATTTGCGTAGCAAAATCGATACGCTTCTAGCCTAGATGATTCCATACAGCAAGCAATCGGTGAATAGCGAGGACCTAGAGGCACTCAAAGAGGCGCTGTTTAGCTCGCATCTCACACAAGGGCAGCGCGTTAGCGAGTTTGAAAGCCTCGTTGCCGCGCGCGCCGGCGCTCCCTATGCGCTTGCGCTCAACTCTGCTACTTCGGCGTTGTATTGCGCCTACTCTGCGCTTGGAATCGGGCGCGATGACGAAGTCATCACCACACCCATTAGCTTTGTCGCCACGACCAACATGCTGCTTGCGCTCGGCGCAAAGCCCGTTTTTTGCGACATCTTGCCAAATGGCAACATCGACCCAAACAAAATCGAAAGCCTCATCACCCCCCGCACAAAGGCGATTGTGAGCGTGGATTACGCCGGGCAATCTGTTGCAGTCAATTCCATTGCGCATATCGCTCAAAAGCATGGCTTGCTCTGGATTTCTGACAGCTCGCATGCATTCGGTGCGCGCGTGGGCGATTCTCCTGTGGGCTCTTTTGCAGACGCGACCATCTTTAGCTTCCATGCGATTAAGCCCATCACCACAGCAGAGGGTGGCGCGGTTGTGTTCAAAGACGCAAAAGCACACCAAAAGGCGCAGCTGCTACATTCGCATGGCGTGCAAAAAAGGGCGCTGTGGAATAGCGAAGTGGAATTTTTGGGCTTCAACTTTCGGCTAAACGAGCTTGGCGCGGCGCTTGGAATCTCGCAATACAAGCGGCTTGATAGCTTCATCGCAAAGCGCGAAGCGATTGCGCGGCTCTATGATTCACTCTTTGCCAATTCGCCCTATTGCACCACGCTCAAGCGCGATTCGCGGCTGTATAGCACCCACCATCTCTATCCCATCTTCCTCTCGCGCGCGCTTTGGTGCAGCAAAGAATCGCTGTTTATGCAGCTCCACGAAAAGGGCATTGGCGTGCAAGTGCATTACAAGCCTATCAATTCCTATGCGCTCTATGGCGCGGACTCGAGCGCCACGCCTGTGGCGCATGATTTCTATCTCGCCGAGCTCTCTTTGCCATGCCACCAAGAAATGACCGAAGAGCAAGCAGTCGAGATTGCCAAAACCTTCAACGCACTTTGTGCGGAAAGGGACGCCGATGCCCGTGCAACTTGATGAGCGATTCTTTCAGCAACTCGTCATGTTCTTGCAACAAACTGATAATAAGCTGAACTTTATTAAAACCATGCTTTTGAAGCAAAATGCGCAGAATCTGAACATACTCTTTGACACCGTCTATGAAACGAACATGTGGGGCAATGGCAGCGGTAGCGGCAGCAAAGAGGAGCTTTTACATGGCTATGTGATGTTTTTGCAAGATTTTTTGCGCAAACATGAGATTCACACAATCGCTGATGTCGGCTGTGGCGATTGGCAGTTCTCAAAGAACATCGATTGGGGCGGCGCGTCCTACACGGGCTATGACGTCGCGTCTGTCGTCATCAACGCAAACAACGCGCGCTATGCGAAAGAAAATGTCCATTTTGTGCATTACAATGGCGATTTTGCGCAGATTCAGAGCGCCGATTTGCTCATCTGCAAAGATGTCTTGCAACACCTACCCAATGCAAAAATCCACGAGTTCATCGCGATTCTCCCCAAGTTCCGCTATGCGCTGATTGCAAACGACATCAGCGAGCGCGTCAATGCCGACATTCTGCCCACACAATACCGCGCGCTCGACTTGCGCCAGCCGCCTTTTAATCTCGCGCTCGAGGTTGTCCACCTCATCAAGCGCATGCCCCGTGAGCCCAACATCGCCGTCATGCTCTATGACAACAAAGCAGCACATTCTGCCCCCCCCCCCCGCACGCGGGATAATGCAAGCAGCATAATGACTCCATAAGCTGTCGCCTATAGCCATTACTCACCGATTCCAATCCCCCAACCACAGTGCACACGTCTATGTTCGAGCCGAAAGGCATAACATAGACGCAGCGCTGTGGGGCATGACATCGTCCGCACGGAGCACATATTATAAAAACGTGCAGAGGTTTGGGGGATTAAGGGATAAGGGGGATAATTATCATAAGAAACGCAAATATGTTGTTGTTTGCTTTGGCAAATAAGCCCCCTTATCCCCCTTAGAAAATAACCACATTGAGAATCTCAAAACAAAATCTCATGCTTTGTCATTCTGAAGCCTTTAGGCTGAAGAATCTTATGTTGTAAGAATCATGAGA
>CAMWUR010000003.1 GCA_947177485.1 uncultured Helicobacter sp. | reverse complement strand
ACAAAGCACTATGGAGTCTGTCTCTGGGGTTTTAAAATCTCCCCTTTTAAAAATGAACATAAACCCGAACCTGGGGAGGGTTTACCTCCTACCCAACCATTTGCCCCCCCCCCCCGCAGATTCTAATGTGATTGTTTTGCCCTGCTTCGCCGTGTCGTTATCAACAAAACAAAGAATCTCATGCCCTTGCTCCAAAATCTTAGGGGCATATCGAGGACCTGATAGCCCTGCACCAAAAATGACAACTTTCATAATACTCCTTTAAATGTGAAAAGATTAGAATCTAAAGAAACTTGAAGCAAAAAATTGTTGCTCCTTATTTTGATAGATTCTTCATTGTTTGCGAACATTCACAAGAATACGCAATCATTTAACAAGCAAGGAATCCTTGCACATGACCTCACGATAATAATGAGAGTACTCACTCATGAATCCTCACTCATTTCTGTCTCTTTCAACAAGATTTTCATGATGGCTTCGTTCGTCTCTGGATTCTTGTATTCCTGCACAAATTCGTCTAAAGCATTCAAGATGACGTCAAAATCTTTTGGATTATTCTGCCGAAACTCCAAAATACTCTCGACAATTTCCATTGTCGATTCGATGCGCACCTTTTTATCGTCTGACGCAGCAGCCTGAATGCTCGATTTGAGGCTAAAGCCTAATTTTCCAATCTTCACCATACTTAATGGGTATTTGCGGAGATTTTTCCATAAAATATAGCCCATGTTTTTTAGCAGAACAATATATGTATTGTTCATGGTTCATCCTTCGATTCTTTTTTATTTTTTGATGTCGCAACAATCGCTTCTTTGGTTTCTTTAATCGCCGTAACAATCACACGTTCTGCCATGCTTGTTGGCAAAAACCCAGACGCAACTTCGGCAACTTGCATTGCGCCTCCTGCAACATTACTAGCAGTATCAAACCTTTGCCCCCATGTTTTTGAATTTAAACGACTCTCTATCTCGCTAAATTCTGCTTGGTCAATATCGGCATTATTGAGCCTTTCGAGAATATCAGCAATTGCATGACTATCAAGACATTTATCGTGATAGAGCTGATTCATTGTGCCAATCAAGGCGCTTGTTTTGGCAACTTTGTTTTCAATTTCTTGCAAAACATTAAGCTTGAAAAGCAGGCTCGCATTCCGAACTTTTTGGCTCATTCTTGCGCGATAATTAGCATCGATTTCTTTAGGTCGCATTGTGTGAATGCGCTCAAGAAGCCGATGAGTGAGCTCCATAATAACGACATATTTCGCAAGCTTTTCATTGTTTGCAAGCTTGCATTTTTCGTGGTATTTTGCGTGCTCTTCTTTGGTAATATATACGTTCGCAAGCATGCCTTCGATATGCTCAAAGCAGCCCGCGCTAAGGCGCACAGATTCGGCAAGATTTTTAAGAGCCGCAATGTCATCTATGCTTTCAATCTTTGTATGCACCGAATCGCGATATGCGGCATCAAAAAAATCACAAAGCAACAATTCTTCAATCTCGGCAATGAGCTTTTCCCTGTCATTATCAGCAAACACCTTACCAATTGTATTAGTTAGAATCGAACGCATGGTTGCTCCCTTATTTGGATTCTGTTTGTTTTTCGCCCCACTTGAAATTAATCTCTTCGATAATTTGCTTAGATTTACGTTGTTGCTCTTGGAGGCGCAATGTCAACGTGTCTGTATCATGCATAATCGGCGTGCTAATATCACATACAAGCGTTTGGCTAAGTTGCAACATGTCTTTACACTCTGCCAATTCATTTTGTTCCCATTTTTCAAGGTTTGTACCCTTTTGTCGAATCACAAAATCAACAATCGCAATTTTGTCATGTAGTAATAAATCATTCTCTTCAAGACTTGCCATTTTTTCAGCAACAAGATTGGCAATGGATTTCCATGTTTGCCCTTCTATCTCCATTGATTCTGCAAGAGATTTAACGCTTGCATAATATGCCTTTGCATCTTCTTTGGTCTTTTCTGAATTGCTTGCAATCACATTAGCAAATGTAAGAAGCAAAGGTGAAGCTACCCAACCCCCAATAACAAAACCACTGGTCATGCCCACTCCAAACCAAGTCGCTGTTTTAGTCGCAGATTTCTTGCTCACGCTATTAAGAGTACCCACATTCATCGCTGATATACCAATAAGCAATCCATCATATCCAAAAGCACCAAAGCGAACCATCATTTCATTCACATTATTAATGGGTACATCATTAATTGTTGTGGTCATGCCGATAATAGAATCCTCTGTAGCACTCGAAATAGTCAAGAGTTCTTTATCAAAAAATCTTTGAAACTCTGGAGTATCGCAAATCTCAAGCTTTTTCATAAGATGTCGATACCTTTTGAGACTGCCTCGCACAATCTTTGCCTGCATATTCCCCAAAATCTCAAAGAACTTTTGTGTCTCTTCTTGACTTGTGTTGAGTGATTGTGCAGCTCTATTATAAATCTCCTCAGATTCATTACGATACTTTCCTGTCTCCTTCGTGTCGCTATATATTTCATAGCCCTTTTTTCCTGTATAGGCAGTAACTCCTGCAACTCCAACTGCTGCTAAAAATGGTATTAATGGTAATGGCATTGTGTCTCCTTTGTTTGTTTGAATTATTTTACCATTGTCATTTTGTTGTGATTTTTGATTCTTGCTACACCTCCCCTTCTCAATTAAAGCATTAAATTGCATTCCATGAATATTTCAAGAATTTTTTGGATTAGGCTTTTCAATCATTTTTTCTTGTTGATTGAAACACAATATTCCCGTTCCATTGTTCAATCTTGTTTGCATATCTTCATCTGTTTTAATTGTCAATTCTTTATTCCATAGTGCATTTATCTTAGTTAGTGCTTCATAAATGCTATCATCATCATAGTCAATATGGACATTTTGATAATCAGCAAACGAAGATTCGAGGCTCATAAGCCTTTGTTGGTGCGTTGCCTCAATAATCCGCGCGAGTTCCTCGCGCTCATTTACAAGTGCAGGGAGATTTTCGGCACAGAGTTGCTGAATGGCTTCATAGCGCATTTTTTCGATACTTTCACGATTCGTATCAAGCCAATACATGGCAATAGCTATGGAAACTCCTGTAAGAATCCCCACAAAAACACTCGTAAGGCTATCAGAAAATGCCACCAATCCAATAGAATGCAAAAATGTTGCGATAGATTGTTCAATTAAAATTCCAAGCCCAACAATCACACCAGACACAAAGAGCTTTGTAGCTTCATGCCAAGCCTCTTCTTTGCTCAATCCCTCTGGTGGAAAAAATATCATCTTCAATGCTCGAAAGAGGGAAAAAATTCCCTCGCGGATAATGCGCACAAGACGTTTTGATGTTGTTGCAAAAATATTAATAGCTGTGGTTACAAGGTTGGATAGAATCCCCGAAATCAATCCATCCTTAAAACTTTCAATAATCAATCTATATTTGTTTATAATTGCATGCTGGACTTTGCTTACAATAGTTTCCAAACGTGTCATAAGACTTGCAAAAAAACTCTCGCATGTGCGAAATCCTTTCCTAAAAATATCTTCGACTTCCTCTAGTATAGCCGTAAAAAATTCAATCAAGACCAATCCTAATGCTTGCTGTACTCCCATTTTGCCACCTTCAACAACTGATGTTGTGGCAAGATTCTGCATAAACTTTGTGCTTGTGTAGTAGGTTTTATTAATCTGCGCATTAATTGTATCTCGTGCTTTTTTGTCTGCCTCCATTGCCTTTTGTTTATCGATTTTTTGAAATTCTTCAAGTTTTCTTAGCTCATTTTGCTCGCTCTGCGTGAGTTCTCTTTTGTTACGTAAACGTTCAATTTCTGCCAATCTTCTATCGCATTTATCAAGAAAATTCTCCATAGAATCCGCTTTTTTTTGAACGATTTATGGTTGCATTCGTCATTTTGAGATTTATTTCTGTATTTGCAAGTTTTACCCCCTCAATTCCCGCTAAAACCCTGCCACGGTCATCATGGATTTCTTTTGCTGCAACAACATGGTCTAAATCAGTTTTTTCATTTCTGTCGACTTTTTCTCCCGTCATATAGTCCGTAAGTTTACCGTCTTTTCTAAGTGTGCTCTGCTCCTTATTGATTCTTTTGTATTCATCATCACTATGATATTCATGGCTATCATAATTGCCCCTTTGGCTATAATTTTTCTGCGCTTGTTCAGTTGCATACACACCTTGCCGCACATTATGCACCGTATCCACATTACCACCCATATTATCATACGCCGCAACGATTTTTCCAAGTCCAAAAGGTACAACAATAGATTGAATCACGCTTCTTTTGCATTCTTGCATCATCTGCCCAAAACGTTCATTGCTTGTTCCATTATAATACTGCAACAAAAATTCTTGTGTTTCTTCTCGTGTTAATGCGCTATTCATTTTTACTCCTTTCTTAAGTCTAACGATAGGATTACGCTTTCTAGCGTAATCCTAAAAACTCTATTTTTTCCCGCCCCATCGCACATTGATTTCATCGATAAGATTCTTGCATTTGCGCTGATGTTCTTGAATGCGCAATGTCAAATTATCTTCATCATGCATAAGCGGTGCATTGATTGTATTCACAATCGTTTCGGCAAGCTGCATCATCGTCTTGCATTCAATCTGCTCATTCTTTTCCCACTGCGCAACATTTGCGCCTTTTTGTTGCAAGATAAAATTGATAATGCCAATTTTTTGAGCCAACAAAACATCATTTATTTCGAGACTTTTGATTTTTTCAGTCGCTCGATTGCCGATAGCTTTCCATGTCAGCGCCTCTGCCTCCATCGTCTCACTCAAAACCTTAATGCTCAAATAATACGACTTTGCGTCTTCTTTCCTTTTCTCAAAATCGCTTGCAAGCACAGCACTAAAGATTGCGAGCGCGGGTGCGGCGACAATGCCACCCAAAACCCACATTCCACCTGCCATTCCAAGCCCACCTGCTGCAAGAGTGCCACCACCAAAGAATGCCAATGTGGCATTCGTTGCGGCAATTCCATGCAAAGAGACAATCGCTGTTCCTGTGCCCGCTGTTGCAAAGAGTCCAGCAGCACCAAACGCGCCAAAGCCAGCCATTGCGCCTGCGAGGCTGCTAGCAGCCAAACCACCGAGTGTTGTTGTGAGATTCACAATCGAATCCTTAATTGCCTGCAAATCTTCGATTGCCTCTCTGCCCAAAACCTCTTGAAGCTCGACACTATCACTAATCTCGAGTTTAGCGACAAGCTCTTCGTAACGTCCAAGATTATTGTGCACAATCTTTGCCTGCATGCGTCCTAGCTCTTCAAACAGATTTTGCACATCTTTTTGATATTCATTGAGCGATTGCGCTGCTGCATTATAGAGTTCGCTTGATTCATCTCGATATTTGCCCGCCTCTTTATTGTCACTATATGCATCATAGCCCTTCTTGCCCGAATAAATCGCTGCTGCACCAGCGCCAATGGCTGCTACAAGTGGAATGAGTGGTAATGGCATGTTGCCTCCTTTGTGTTTTGATTGATGATTTGCATTGTTTCTCCTTAAATGTTTTTAGATATACTTATACACTATCATTTCCCATAGAGAAGCAGAGCTTCATCTACAATTTCTTTACATCTCTTTTGACATGCCTGAATATTTTGTGTTTTTTTATCAAAATCATGCAAAATTGGCTTATAGATTTCAGCCACAATCTGCTTGGCAAGTGCCATCATTTTTTCTAAAGCATACCTGTCTGTTTCTGTCCATTCTTTCACATCTAATCCATTGTTATTTATAGCTAATACGACAATATCAATTTGCTCTCCAAAAGCACAACCTGTGGATATGAGGTTTTTAATTTTTGCATTAGCTTTCTCTAAGACCCTACTCCATATCTCTTTTTCAATATCTTGTTGCTTATCAAATTCGGAACTGAACTTACAATACTCATCAAGATATATATTATCCTCATCATCTAAGGGAGCATGAAAGGCACTATATCTTTCATCATCATCAAGATTTGCAGCCAACATACCTCCAATGTCGGATATAAAACCATCATCATCAAAAAAGGCTTGCGTTTTAATCGTCTTAGCCTCATCAATTTTGTTTTCAACATCTGCACAATATGCAAAAAGCCCTTCTGCACCAAACGCACCAAATTCAAGCATAACCCACGAAATAATTTCTGGTTTCAAAGCTTGAAAAGCTAAATCAAGATTCTCTGTTAAGTCATTTATGCTGACAGAGCAATAAGTGTTATCTTCTCTATCTGGCATAAAGCATCTATATGCTCTAAAATGATTGCATATAATTTCGGCTTGAATTTTTCCTAAAGCCTGAAATGTTTTCATGACCTCATCATCTTCATAGGTTTTTTCGAGCACGATATGTCCAATACCAATTTCAGCATCACAAAAGCTTGTAAGCTGATTTATCATTTGAAGCTCTAATGCAGATTCCTGAAGATCTTCTTGTGAATTTTTGTCATCATTACGACTATTAGATGGGCTAACAAAACCAGCAGCAGCGCCTAAAGCACCAATGGCAGCTTCGGCAACCATGTCTGCTGCTTTCTCTTTGGCAGCATCAGTAACAAAATCCACAGCACCTCCAGCAATATCTGTTGCCTTGTCCGCTACACTACTAACGGCATCTAATGCCACATCTGCCACACTCGCGGCACCTTCAACAACCAATTCGCCAGCAACTTCAAGTAATTTTTCAAGTATAGTGTCCAACATTAACTACTCCTTTTATATTTCATAAACTCCCACGCGGAATCTCTTGGAAATCCCCAATATTTCTTGTAAAGCGTTACATGCCCTTGCGTTGAGCGCATAGAACTGCTCTTTGGAATAATTTTCCGCAAAATGACGTTCAAACATCATATCAATGCGGCAAATCTCGGGACGATTCGCATAGATTGTGCATGTATTGCTCGTTTTATCCAAATATTTGCAGATTCCGCTGCCATCATCGAAACGCGCGAGCTCGGCGATTTTTGCAATGCGCCTGCAACATGCGCCGCATTGTGTGCAGGCAAAGCCCTCATTCTTTGGCATTTTCGGACGACCCCTCGCTGACTTGTCGCATAATGCTTTGTGTGTAGCGCAAAAATATCCTGATAGCCACACAAGCGCCCACAAAAAATATCAATAATAGGAGAGACACCAGCACATAAATATGTATAGTCACCAACATCGAGAATCCTTTGCGCGGGGCGCGAATCGGGCAATCGCAAACGACTCGAACCCCTCTTTGCAACAAATTCTACCCCCCCCCCACTTAAATTGTGCTAAAATTGGAAGTCGGCATGGAATAGGCATGTGCTGTGTCGTATTTATGGGAGATTCCGTATGTTTGTGGTTTTGAGGACGTTTGTTGTCGGGGAATCGTGGGCTATGGGGACATGAGATATTTTGGCTGTGGCGCAACATGAATTGAGATTCCAATGCCATTGCAAACGTTCGCCAGAACACGTGGCAATCAAGCGCAATGCTCGACATGATAGATTGCTTTGGCTAAAGCCTTGCAATGGCGGTCATAGTAGATTCTAAATAAAGTTCCATGCGTCATTGCGAGCGAGTGCAACGAACGTGGCAATCAACGATTCCGAGTTGCTCAACACGTTTGATTGCTTCGGATTCTAACAAATCCTTGCAATGACGACACCTCAAACCCTCCACAATCCTACATCTTATCCAATCCTTGCGTCAGCTGCCCATAATACGCACCCGCGCCATGCTTGCGGTTGTATGCCTTGCGAATCAAGTATTCCGGCGCTTTTGCCTCGCCGTTGAGCGCAAGCGACAGATAGCTATTTTTCGCAACCTCCTCGAGAATGAGTGCGTTTTCGGTCGAATCGAGCGTCTTGAACCCAAACGCAAAAGGCGCATGGTGTGGGATTAGCACAGCCGGTGGCAGGCTCTCGCGCGTTGCAAGCAGCGCATTAATCGCAACACCTGTGGCATGCTCATAGTCGCTCATATCCGCAACACTGGGCATTGCGACAAGCTCGATGTCATGCGCGCAAAAATCCGCATGCGTTGTGCCGAGTACAGGAATGGGCAGCAGCGCCTGCGCAAAGGCTGTGGCATACGTGCTGTGCGTGTGCGTAATATTCGTAATCTTGGGATTGTGTCGATAAATCTCGAGATGTGTCGGGGTATCCACGCTCGGTTTGAGCCTGCCCGACACGACAACGCCATCAAGCCGCACAATCGGAATCATCTCGGGACGAAGAGTCGCATAATCCACCCCGCTTGGCTTGATACAAATCAAATCTGTTCCCGGAATGCGTAACGAGAAATTGCCCTGCGAGAGAATCACGAGCCCATGCGAAACAAGCCGCTTGTTGCCTTGTGTGCAAAGATTCTGATAATGGCTATACGCATTGTTGCGCAATGCCAGAATCGCACGGAAAATCTCGATGTCCTGTGCGTGGGTAATCTTGATATTGCCCTCATCACCCCTAAAAAGAAAAACCTCACAACCAAGTGTAGCAAGCAAAGCGGGCAGAGAGACGGAATCGGCAATTCCACGTTCCGCCGCCTTTTGGTAAAGCGACATAAAATGTCCAAAGAATACAGATTGCGGCGTTTGCGTGCGTTTGACAATCTCCCTATCGAGCAAAAGTCCAGATGATTCCGCATTTGGGCTCATCGTCTGCAACAGTGCCTCGACAGAATCAATCACCGCAACAGCATTGCCCTTTGCCCTGCAAAGCGCGAGATTATCGCTGATGAGCTGCTTGCTCACAAGCGGGCGAATCGAATCATGCACCATCACAATGTCTGTATCGTCCAAATAAGCCTTGAGCGCAAAGAGGGCATTGCGAATACTTTCAAAGCCTGTTTGTCCACCTTGTGTGATGATTTTGAGCTTTGAGATATGGAACTCTTTGGCATAGCTTTCAAGCTTCTCTTCCCAGCCAGCAAGGCATGGCACACAGATAATGTCGATGTCTTTGTGATTCTCAAAGACTTCAAGCGTATGGATAATAATCGGCTTATCCTCGACAACGACAAATTGCTTTGGAATCTCAAGCCCCGTGCGCGCGCCGATTCCACCCGCTGTGATGATTGCAGCAACCTTGTTCATTCTCTCTCCTTTTGTTGTTCTTGCAAGATTTGATATGTCCATTCCAAGCCCTCTTGCAGGCTAAATTTTGGGAAAAATCCATAACTTTCAATCTTTGCTGTGTCCAGGATTGCATGCTGTGTTTTGGTGATTCCTTCTTGTCTCTCCTCTTTGGTTTTGAGACACACTTTGGGGTTGAGCCCCGCAACCCGCAATGCAAAGTCTCTAAGGCTCATTGCCTCGCTTGCGATATTGTAGGCATTGTTTGTGGGGAGATGATTCAGACTAAAGACAATCGCGCGCGCGCAATCGCCAACATAGAGAAAGCTATACATCTGATTCCCTTCGCTCTTAAGCCAAATGTCATGATTATGGACACAATCGCGCAAAAATGCTGTCGCCGCGCGGTTGTCATGCGCGCCAAAGGTGGGACCAAATGTGCGCGGGATTCGCAAAACAATGCTTTGTGTGCCCTTCTCGTGTGCAAAACTTTGTGTGAGCGTCTCGCCCACTCTCTTGCTCTCGTTATAGCAGCTGCGCCAATCCATGCAATCAAGAATGCCCATGTCGGTTTCAGCAAGAATCTTTGCGCTCTCGCCATAAATCTCGCTGCTGCTCATAAAGATAAACTTTGCATGATGTTGACTTGCAAGCTCGAGCAGATTCTGTGTCGCATAGACATTGAGCATGATTGTTGCGATGGGCGAATCGACAAAGGCAGCAGGCGAGGCGGGCGAGGCGAGATGAACGATTGCGTCAAGCTTTGTCGAATCGGGGAGAGACAGAGGCTCACAAAGATTGGCAACAAAGCTTTGCACACGCGAATCGGCAAAATCAAGTGCACGCCGAGCGGGCAAGACGAGCCGAAAATCTGCCCTGCTCGCAAGCAGAGAATCAACAAAGAATCTGCCAATCAGCCCACTTGCGCCCGTAACAAGCAATGTCTTGCCCTCGACAGATTCCAAAACCGCGGGCTCATATAGTTTTGCGAGATGATGTGCATAGATGGGTGCAAATTGCATCGCAACACCATTTTAAAAAAATTCTACCCCCCCCCCCCGCTGAAGTTTAGCTGAAGGGGGAGACGCGATTCAACATGGCGACTGCCCGTCATTGCGAGTCTGTGCAAGGCAGACGTGGCAATCAACAAACATGGAAACCCGATTTGTCATGCTGAAGCGCAACCGAAACATCTCATGATTTCTGCATTTTGAGATTCAGACTTCAGAATGACAAAATAGGGTTTCCATGTTTGTTGATTGCTTCGGCTATCGCCTCGCAATGACCCACCCCCTAACCCCCTCCGCAAGGGAGAGGGAATATTTGCCACAATATCGGAGGTGCGACTTTAGTCGCACTTTTGATGTGCAATTCTCGTTTGTGTGCGGTTAAAACCGCACCTACAATGTCATTGCGAGCATAGCGAAGCAATCAACCGTGTTGAGATTCTTTGCTCGTTGATTGCCACGCTCGCACAATGTGCTCGCTCGCAATGACGATTGGAATCTTGTTAAAAAACCCACAATTTTGTCATTCTGAACCTGCCTTGCAGGTGAAGAATCTTATAAGTCGAGATTCCGTAGAGATGTTTCGCTACACTCAACATGACAAAATGGCACATGACACCATCACACCCCCTTCACAAAAACAATACTTGATGAATCACCAATGGGTACAAACACAACATGGTGTTTTTGAGCGAAATCATTTATCGCTTGTTTAGCACCCCGAAACGATGGGTCGAAATAATCATCAACCAAAATCACTCCACCGCTCACGAGACGTGGATAGAAAAACTCAAGCCCAGCTAAAATGGGTTCGTATAAATCCGTATCCAAACTCACAAAGCAAAAACGTTCGTCTTCGAGCCCCTTTGTCGTTTGGGGAAACCAGCCTTTGTGTACAATGCAATTTTGCACATGCTGCATTTTAGATAAAACAAGCGGCACAGAAGTGTTGGCAAAAAGTTGAGCGCATTTTTGTATTTCAGGAATCTCGCGTTCCAAATCTTGCGGCGCAAAGCTCTCGAAAGTGTCGAAGAGATAGAGTTTTTTAGTAGGAAAATGCAAATTGATAAGCCGTGCAAATTCGCCGCGATAGACGCCGCATTCGGCAACATCGCCAGCAAGATTGCGTTCAAGCGCGATTTGGGCAAACTCGCGCAAGAACGCATGCCGCGCATTGCTACGCGCGCTCACAAAGCTTGTGTCGATTTTGTGGCTTGGGATTTTAAGCTCGGATTCGAGCTGCTGCACCACCTCACGGTGGCACATCGTGAGAACGATGACTTTGTCAAACTCTAGCGCAAGCAGCCTTTGCGGGGAGCATATCTCATAAACAAATTTCTGCCCCCCCCCCCCGCAGGCTCTAGGGCAATTGTCTTGCCCTGCTTCGCCGTGTCGTTGTCGGCAAAGCAGAGAATCTCATGCCCTTGTTCGAGGATTGCGGGAATGTTTCGTCTCCCCGCCATTCCTGCTCCAAAAATAATGACTTTCATTAGTTTTCCTTTCGATTTGAATGGCGGATATTATATCATACTTCGTTCTCAATGCGTGCGCTCAAAAGTCGCACCTCCGAATTTGTCATTGTGAGATTGACTCCCCCTCCCTTGCAGAAAGAGGGATTCTAAAACGGCTCACTTCGTCTCTTCAAGCAGCTTCAAGCTCTTTTGCACAACAGAAAAATCAGGTTTCTCGGGACGATATTTCTCTTCTTGCGCCTTTGTGAGCCGTTTCCATGTAATCGTCAAGCCCATCATGCCGAGCTTGTCGATACTTGCACGCAATTCCAGAGTATTATCATCAACAAAATGCGCCTTCAGATGATAGATTTTGCCATCATCATAATCATAGACAAAACCATTCTTATACGAATCACCCGATTTTTGCAATCCATACACAAACACAGTGCCCTTATCGACACGTTCGCGCAGCTTTGGATTGGGATTGTTGCTATCCTTTTTGGGACCCGAGCCATCGACATTCGCATAGCCATAGGCATAATACTTGCCGTCTTTTTCAAAAAATTCCACAACCGATTGCCGCCCGCTTTCCCCAACATGCGTGATAAAATCGCCCGTGAGCTCGGTGGCATGCAAAAATCCTAATCCACAAATGAGCAAAAAACAGAAAAAACGCATTTTTTGATGTCCTTTCTTTCAAATTTCAAATCCGCTATCTTATTTAAGAATAGTTAATCTTGAATGAACACAAGCAGGGATTCAGAGATTTTGAGCTAAAATATGTATTTAGCAATTTTTCAATGAGGAATGGAGAATGGATACCAAAAAAGCACGTGCGGCGCTTGATGGCAAACCCAATAAAATTTCAACAGAGCAAATCGAAAAAGACCTCGCGACAAAAGGGCAGACATTTGTCTATCTCGACCGCGACAACCAAGCAAAAGATGTCAAAAAAATTTGCGATTTTTTTAGCCAAAAGGGCTACAATGTACATCAACACGAGATTCACTATGGACTAGATGATACCGACTATCTCTACGAAATGCACATCATCTCGCCGACATTTGTTCCATGAGCAAGCTCGTTTTCATCGAAACGATGGGCTGCGCGATGAACGAGCATGATAGCGAACGTATGCTCGCCGAATTGCAGACCAAAGAGGGCTACACACCCACAAACAGCCCCGAGCTCGCCGATTTGATTCTCATCAACACATGCAGCGTGCGCGAGAAGCCCGAGCGCAAGCTGTTTTCCGAGATTGGACAATATAGCAAGCTGCGCAAGAATGGCGCAAAGATTGGAATCTGCGGTTGCAGCGCAAGCCACCTTGGTGCGGAGATTCTGCGCAAAGCGCCTGCGGTTGATTTCGTGCTCGGCGCGCGCAATATCGCACAAATCTCGAGCATTATCCACCGCGACAAAGCCGTTGAAACTGACATTCATGAAGACAGCAGCCACTATATCTTTGCGGAGACACAATCGCCCAGCAAGCTGCGCGCGCGTATCAACATCTCGATTGGCTGCGACAAGAAATGCGCCTACTGCATCGTCCCGCACACGCGCGGCAAAGAGATTTCGATTCCGCTCGATATTATCCTTGCACAGGCGCAACGCGCGATTGACGATGGCGCAAAAGAGATTCTGCTGTTGGGACAAAACGTCAATAGCTATGGTAAAACCTTTAGCACACCGCACCCAAAGGTGGATTTTACTAAGCTCCTCGCTGAACTTGCAACGATTCCAAAACTAAGCAGAATCCGCTTCACCTCGCCACATCCGCTCCACATGGACAATACGTTTTTGGACGCATTTGCGCGCAACGACAAAGTCTGCAAAAGCATTCACATGCCACTTCAGAGCGGTTCGACAAAGATTTTGAAGCTCATGCGGCGCGGATACACGCAAGAATGGTTCTTGGAACGCGCAAGGCGGCTTCGAGCGATGATTCCGAGCCTCACAATCGGCACAGACATCATTGTGGGCTTTCCACATGAAAGCGAAGAGGATTTCTTGCAAACCATGCATGTGCTCGAAGAGGTGCGGTTTGACACGATGTATAGCTTCATCTACTCGCCCCGCCCGCACACCGAGGCGGCGAAATGGGACAACGACGTCCCGCATTCTGTCGCGAGCGAGCGACTCACGCGCCTGCAAGAGCGTCAAAAAGAGATTATGGACGCAAACAACCAACGCGAGATTGGCAAAACATGCGAGACATTATGGGAGATTCCGCGCGAAGATGGGCTTATGGAAGGCAGAAGCGACAATGCAAAAATCGTGCGTGCACCGCTTAAACACGAACTCATCGGGCAGATTAGCACAGCAAAAATCCTCGATTCACGTCGCACATACCTCATAGGAGAAGCGATATAAGGCTCAAGAAACGATTGCTGCGATTCTTTGGATTGCATTTTGGTCCGCGTGTGGGCTCTGTGCTCATTCGATGCCTGTTTTGGAGCTGCAAGAAGCATTTCGTCATCGACGAATCGCTGCGCACGCTCCAATCGCCAATGGTTGTCGTATTCTGGCATGGCGAAATGATTTTTCAGCCCTTTCTCTATGAACAGATTCGAAAAAAGCCTAACGGGCGCGTGATTATCAGCCATCATGCCGATGGCGAGATTGCCGCACGTACCATCGCCTTTTTCGACCTCAAAGCCATTCGTGGCAGCACATCGCGCGGGGCAATCCGCGTTCTGCTCCAAGCATTTAGCTTTCTCAAAAAGGGCGAGGATTTGGCGATTACGCCCGATGGACCGCGCGGACCCTACCATAACATCGCCGATGGAATCGTTGCGATTACGCAAAAAAATGATTATCCTGTGGTGATTTTTCGTTTGTTTGCGAAACGTTGTTGGAATCTAAGCAGCTGGGATAGGTTTATGATTCCCAAGCCTTTTACAGAGGTCCATTGCATTGCAATGCCGCCACTCTCGCTCAAAAACCATACTTTGGAATCTGCAAAAGAGCTGCTTAAAGAACAAATGGAACGCGATTTGCAAGACTACCTTAAAGGATAATCTTAAGAAAAAGATTCTATGATTCAACGTTTGATTTGGATTCTTTTGCGAGACAACAATGAGCGATAAAGGGGCACGATGAGTTTATTGCGAGGACTTTTTGCAACCGCGCTTGCGAGCGTACATCTTGATATGCGAGATTGTCGGATTCTTTTGCGATTTCTCAAGGGTGGTGTTGTGTCGTCTGAAGAAATCAAAACCTTTCGTTGTGCCCCGAATAAGCTCCCCATCGAAGCGGCATATTACCTCTCAAAAGTGCGCAAGCGGCACCCTTTCACGTATGTCGCAACAATAAGCCATTCTCTCCACCAAGGCGCAGTTGAGGGCACAGGCGGCGAGACAGGCATGCAACGAATCATTATTGGCAAAAAATGGAGTGTTTTTATCAGCAAAAACGCCATTTCAGACGACCTTGACAATTTCTATCGCGCGCCATCTCTCGACTTTCTCTATTCGCCCTTTTTAATGCTTTATCAAAGCATTCGTTCGCGACTCGATGGCACAAAGCGACTCTATGTATTGCTGCAACAAGCCACTGTTGCGCTGTTCATTATGGATAGCTCAAGGCTCTATTTTAGCGCGATTCAATCTCTCGAATCCTCTACACAAGCAAGCTCACCTGCTGGGCTCGAATCCGCATTAGATTCTACGACTGATTCCACACAAAACGAAGAGATTGGGCAACTAAGCGACCTCGATAATGTCGGGGAACAGAAAGATTTTATCGAGGCGAACGAAGAATCGCAAAGCACGCTAGAGAACCAAAAGCGCGAGCTTGAAGATTTTGCACGCGTTGCCACAGCAACTACAATACTCAAAGAATCGATTAACGCATTCTATAGCAATCACAGCGATAGCGACTTTATCGCTGAAATTGTCGTGATAGACGGCACAAGTATGGTGCAAAAAGCCGCCGAATATCTCCGAAATAACCTGATGATTGATACACAAATTCTCGAAGTCGATATGTGCCAGCTCATCGCCGAGATTGCGCAACATGACCTTTTGGAGGTATGAGCCATGTATAGTTTTATCCGCCCGCAAAAAAAGAACATCATCAGCAAATTGAGTAAAATTTGGATTTTCTATATCACCGCCTCTGTGGCGATTATTGCAGGCTATATGGGTGTTGTGGAGGCTGAAAAGCTCTATATGACGATTCAAACCGAAGAAAATATCGCACGCAAAAACGACTACCAAGCGCAGATTGCCCGCGTGCAAGCCGAGCTAGGAATCGCTCAAGACCAAAGCGCATTTGCAAATCAGATTCAAGCACAGAACGCACGAATCACAAAAACAATTCTAAGCCTTTTTGACCTCACCCCCGACCAAATCACGTTGCACAGTATCGAAATGCACCGCGATAGGCTGATTATCAAAGGCGTTACACCATCGAAAGAAATCTATAATTTCTTACTCGAAGCACCCCTTCGTTCGATTTTTAATGAGAGCCGTGTGGATTTTTTTCCGCTTGCAAATGGTTGGTTCAATTTTGTCTCCGTCAGCCGCACATTTGATTTGAATATACCAGAGGAGCAGCGATAATGGATATCTTCGCATTCAAACAGATTAATTGGGTTACAAATACACTATGGCTGCTGTTCTACACAGTCGCCCTATTGCTGTTTCTCACACTCTATTGGCGCGGCTATGTTGAGGAGTTTAAGGCAACAAACGTTAACTATCGCCGCGAAGAGATTCTTGTGAGCGAAATACACAAACAATACACCACACTTTTGGCACAAAAGAATAGCTTCGAGGCAAACAACACGCGCGCGATTAGCAAAATGCACAGCACACTGGATAGTCAGCAACTCGCGGGAATCTTTGCGGGCAGCAGCGTCAAGCCACTCAAAACACCAACACAGAAAAACAAAAACGTTGCCGAGAATCGATTTGAGGTGTCTGGGGTTGTCAAAAACACACGCGAACTGCGCGATATGCTACGTTCCATTGAAAATAATCCTTTCGTTATGGAAATCAACTTCCCTGTGCGGTTTGAAAAAACCAAACGTGGACTCAAATACAGCATTGGTGTGCGTGCATTCAACACAACAATCCCCGAGGGCGGAATCGTGGGACGTGGCGGGGCAGTCATTCCACCCTCCGCGCTTCCGGATTCTGTGCGATAAGGCAAAAGTATGCAACTCATTGATGATTTCTTTACGCTCATCTACAATGCTCCTTTTGATAGCAAGCCGCATGACAACCTCGCGGCGATGCTGACCAAAGAGACTCTTGATTGGTATGCGATTGTGCTTGCATGCAATGGGCGCAATTTCGCCACCTACAAACTTCTCGACATGTTCGCCCACAAATGCGAACAATGGAATCTCACGTTGTCACTTGATTCTGTCAAGACGTTGCAAAGCACACTCTTGCAGCTACTTTTGAGCGCTCCATCAACGCGTATAGCAGAGGAAATCATCACGCGAATCACGGCATTGCGCGATGCAGGAATCTTGGAATATGACGAAGAGCAGCGCATCAAATCGATTGTGCGACAGATTCGTCCACGCGAGCGCGTGCAAGTCGCCAACGACCAAGATTTTGGGCAAGACATCGCCACATTGCAGAATCTCTTGAACGATTATGAGCCGCTGCTACGTGATTATGGGCAGATTGAGAGCGTGGAGAGAATCGCAAACCTGCTTTCACAACAAAACTTTACAATCGCTATCACGGGCGTGATGAGCGCGGGCAAAAGCACGTTGCTCAATGCCCTACTCTCTCAAGAGATTCTTGGCACATCGGTTGTCCCCGAAACAGCGAATCTCACGATTATTTCGTATGCGCAAACACCCAAAGCCGTTGTCTCGTTTTGGACAGAATCCGAATGGCACAACATCGAAGAAAGCGCCAAGTTTGATGACGGAATCGCCCAATTTGTCGCCCAAACACGCGAGATTTTTGGCGACAACCTCGCCGCAAAGCTAAACGAAGGTAGCAAGGAGATTGCCACAAACGAGCTCACAAATTACACATCGGCGAAGAGCCCGCAGCGCATGTGCAATCTCATCAAAAAAGTACAACTCTATTTGCCGCTTGACTTTTTGCGCGATGGCGTACATCTCATCGACACGCCAGGACTTGATGACCCACTCACCCAGCGCGAAGAAATCACCAAAAACTATCTCTTGCATTGCGATGTGATTGTGCATTTGATGAATGCCGCGCAGAGTGCGACAAAAAAAGACATTGACTTCATGGTCGATGCGCTCGCAAACAAAAACATTGCGCGGCTGCTCGTTGTGCTCACGCATGCCGATTCGATTAACCCCAATGAATTGCAAGCGATTATGGACTACACCACCAACAGCTTCCGCACTAAGCTCATCGAGCTCGGGCTCGATGAACGGCTGACCGAGAATCTCGAGTTTATCCCAACATCAGGCTATATGGCTTTGTTGCACCGCACGGGACGTGCAAATGAGGCGCTAGAAAAGGGCTATGATTTGGATAAAACAGGAATCCCAGCACTCGAATCCGCGTTGCACAATATGCTCTTTGGCGCGGATTCACAAAAAATGCGGTTGATTGTATTTGGCGCATTGCGCCATCTGCTCGATTGTGTTGGGACAATCCTCGATGACATTGCGCTACAAAAAAAGCTTATGCACACGAGTCTTGAAGAGATTATGACGCAGCTGCAAGACGCAAAAAAGGCGCAAGAGCAAAACAAGCAAACAATGCAAGCCGTCCAAGCCGCGCTTGCCCAAAGTCGCGCGCAATACGATTCGCAATGCGACACGTTGCACAAAGGTATTGTATTCAAACTCCAAGAGTTTCAAGCAGTGCTCAAAGAGCGCGTGCAAAACATGTTCGAGTACAGCTACAACCACAGCAGCAAGCCCAGCGATGAGAATCTACACAAGACCATCACGATTGGAATCCAAGACGCCATCACTGAAGCACGGCGCGACTTTGCCTATAAGCTTGAACGTGCTTTGTATTTCTTTTTTGAAGAAATCCGCGAACAAATCTATCGCCTCGCGCTGCCCAACGAGAGTATCGATTCGCAACTTGCCGACTATCAGCAATTTGTCGCTGATTTCTTTGCTAAGAATGCGTTCATCGACCAAACATCTGTGCTCGCGCAAGGAATCACGCATCTCAACGCTAATCATAGCGCATCAAACTTCTCTTCGCTGCAAAAAGAGCTCGCGCAACTCTTTGCGCTCGGTTTTGATGCGTTCATCAAGCGCGCAAACGCATGGAGCGAGGAAACCAAAGGCGCGCTCAATGCGCAACTTGAAGCGACACTTGCCGCATTCTTTGCCCAAAGTGTTGATAATTTTACACAACAGATTGCCGCGCTTGAAAACGCTGCACAAAAACACAACGACCAAGACGCAGGGACACGTGAAAAAACACTCCTTGCACATGAAGAGCGCCTGCTTGCCTTGCAAGCAAACGCACAAGCAATCCTACAAAAGACATAGACGATGACAACACTGCATGACTTTATCGAATCCTACCACAAAGCCCAGAGCTGCGAGACGCTCGAGATTGTTACAGACGGACTTAGCGGCTATTGCCAGATTCTCCTCCATGACCGCTTCTTGCCTTCCGCCGCGCTCAAAGACGCACTAGACGCGCTGCAACAACGTGCCAACGCGCCGCTTAAAATCGCCATTATCGGGCAATTTTCGGCAGGCAAATCAACATTTCTCAATGCGATTCTCTCACGTTCCTTGCTGCCCACAGGAATCACACCCATCACATCAAAAGTCTGTCATCTTGTCTATGGCAAGACATTCGGGTTAAACGTGCATTATGCGGACGGCACGACCACACACCACCCAGTCGAAGACATTTTCAACCTGCGCGACACACCAACAAAAATCATCGAATCTTTCACATTGAACGCGCCCGTTGCGCTACTCAAAGACATCAGCTTCCTCGACACGCCGGGATTCAACTCGCAACGTGAGAGCGACACACAAACAACCGAAAATATCCTAAGCAGTGTCGATGGCATTATATGGCTCACGCTCATCGACAACGCAGGCAAGCAGAGTGAGCTTGAGATTCTGCAAAAATTCCTGCCCAACTATGCGAACAAGAGCCTTTGTGTGCTCAACCAAAAAGACCGCCTCGCAAACACCGAAGACATCAACACCGCTATCGCCTATATCCGCGAGAGATTCTCGATGTTTTTTGCCGATGTTGTGGCGATTTCGTCTTTACAGGCATTGCGTTCGCGCGGGTTTGACAAAGAGCAAGTGTTGCTGCAATCATTGAGCAATCTCGGGCGCAAAATTGCGAGTATGAGCGCAAGCGAGTATAGCCCACAAGCCTTACAGCAAGCCATTGAGCAGCAGCAGCAAGAAATTACCGACATGGCGATTGACCCCTCGCTCACGCAATCTCTGTATGCAGAATCGGGTTTTGGGCAAATTTTTGACTTCATTGAAAACCAGATTCGCCCAAGCGCAATTGTCGCCAAAGAACACAGCACAAAAACCGAACTTTTGCGCATCATCGCGCTGCTCACACAGCAATACGACTTTCTCGCGACATTGCTCGAGGAGCTGCGTGCGCTCGTGCTCGAGCATAGCACACACACCAAAGAGCTGCTCAAGGCGCTCAAAAGCAAGCACAAACAAGAGCTGCATGCGCTCGCGCTCGAGCTTTGCTATCAGATTGAAAACATCACCGAGATTCTCTTTAAAAATCTCACGCCGACAAAGCAGCTGCATTTCACGACCAAAGACGGCTTCATCGGCACGCGCGTTGTGCAGCATGCGCTCGATGTGATGGTGCTCAATGACGATAGAATCAACGAAGAGCTTTTTCTTGGCGATTCGCGCAATGTGAAATTTTTCAAAAATTTTGGTATCAAAATTCGCAAAGCCACAAAACATATTCGCGAGGCGCTCGATTCGCTCCAAACCGATTTCACCACGCAAATCACATTGTGGCAAGAACGATGCGAGTTTATCCAAAAAAGCCACCCTCTCGTGTCTGATGTATTGCTTGTCAATCTCAAACATTATGCGCTTAAGATTCACCAAGACATCACAACACCCTTTTTATGCACGAGCGATGACATGCAAAATTTCATTACAGCAGAGCTCGAGAGTTTGCCGCTCCTATTGCGCAGCGCACATATCAAGCTCATTGAGCATGCCATTTTAGCGCTTAAAAAACGTATTGCCGATTCGGTTGTTTTGCATCTCAATGAGCCCAAAAGCTTCAAGATTTTTAATCCAACATTTGATGCTATCAAAACGATGCTCGAAGAATCGTTTCAGATTCAAACCAATTTCAGCGCCATTTCGGGTGAAGAAACACTTGCCGACAAGCTCTATCAAAAAATCTATATTGCCTATCAAGAACTCACCAGCACACAGCTACAACGCATCGATTCACGTATTGCGCTCTTGAGCGAACGTAAAAATGAACTCGCCGCTTTGCAAGAACAGATTACTGCACAAAAATTATTTTAAGCCTCTGT
The DNA here is from genome assembly GCA_947177485.1 of uncultured Helicobacter sp. Classification (GTDB taxonomy): domain Bacteria; phylum Campylobacterota; class Campylobacteria; order Campylobacterales; family Helicobacteraceae; genus NHYN01. The sequence goes on along the minus strand of CAMWUR010000003.1, from coordinate 45,646 downwards.
TAACTCTATATTAGTACAATGCAACATGTCAATCTAACAGAACATTGCATCAGGAGCAAATAATGAAAGGAATGAAACTATCCTATAGATTATATGGAGGTTTTGGTATTGTTGTGCTTGTCGCCATTATTATGGTTATTATTGGCATTATACAAGTCATTCGTATCGACAAAAACCTCAACACTATCACAAATGATAATGCCGTGCAACAAAGATATGCCATTAACTTTCGCGGGAGCGTCCATGACCGCTCTATCGCCATTCGCGATGTGATTCTTGCCACAACTGCACCCTATCTCAACCAACAAATTACCTTGATTAATAAGCTCGAAAAAGACTATCAAGATTCTGCTGCACCACTCGATGCAATCGCTGCAACAACTATGGTGCCACAAGCAAAAACATTATTGCAAGATATTAAAAAAATCGAAGCAGCAACATTGCCCAATATCCAAAAAATCATCGAACTCAAACATGCCGACAAAGAACATGAGGCAAAGGTTTTTCTTGCCGACACTGTTGCTGAACAATTCGTGCAATGGCTTGCTGCAATCAATCGATTTATCGATTATCAAGAAAATTCAAATCAATCATTAACGACAGCAACACTTGAAATTAGTGAGTCGTTTACACAATTAATGATTGTTCTCACCATTGTTATGTTTATCATAAGCGTAACAGTGGCATATTTTACTGTGCGCTATGTGAAAAATTCTCTTGGTGATGAACCTGTAAGGATTAAAAATATTATCAACACTATTGCAAAAGGCAACTTACGCATTTCAATTACAAATGCTACAAAAGAAAGCGCACTCGATTCGATTGTTGTAATGTGCAATAAAATCACCAATATTATCCAAAAAATCAGTCATTCCTCGCATGAGATTTTCGAGAAATCACAAGATGTCGCCGAAGTTTCTAAGCTTGCTCAAGAAGCAGCAAATCAACAAGAAAATATGGCAAACAAACTCAGCGAGGAAATCAAGCTCATTCAGCAAGACACCGAGCAAGTCTATTCGATTGCCCAGCTCACACACACCAACTCGACAGATAGCGCAAAACTAAGTGAGAGTGGTAAAGAAGCAATCCAACACGCGGTGGAGAATATGTCGAATGTTTCACAAAATGCACAAAGCGCTGTGGAACAGATTCAAATGCTGGAACAACATGTCCAAACCATTGGCAACAGTGCAGGGATTATCAAAGAAATCACCGACCAAACCAACCTCCTCGCTCTCAACGCAACGATTGAAGCAGCCCGAGCGGGCGAGACCGGTAGAGGATTTGCTGTTGTGGCTGATGAGATTCGCAAACTTGCTGAACGCACCGATGTTGCCACGCAAGAAATCAACCGCATCATCGAACTTATTCAAAAAGAGACCAGAACCGCTGTTGCAGGTATTGAGAATATCTCAATAGAGATTACACAAAACCTCGACATCACCAACCAAGCAGCAGACATGCTTGACCAAATCTACCAACAGGCAACAGATTCATTGCAGAATGCAAACCAAGTCGCCGTTTATTCTGAAAAACAGCAACAGCAAATCAAGACGCTTTCAGAAGATATTAGCACAATTGCGAACATCGCCCAAACCACCTCAACATCGATGAATAGCAACGTAAGCAAAATCAATACATTGCGCACGACAATCAATGGACTCGAAGAATCGATTGCGATTTTTCAAATCTAGGCGCGGCAGCCTGCCGCCTCTGCGGCTCGAAACATCACAAATTTCAAAACTCTAAACAAGCCCTTATATGTGCTATGTTAAAATTGCATATTATTTTAGAAGTTAGAGAGACACGATATGGGAAATCTCGAATTTTATCTCGCTGGTATTGGTGTTGTTTTGGCAATCAGTATCTATGCAAGCAAGCTGTCTGTCAAGTTTGGCGTGCCATTGTTGCTTGTTTTTTTGGGCATTGGCATGCTTCTTGGAAGCGATGGAATCTTGGGTATTGAGTTTGACAACCCTGCACTTGCCCAATCCATTGGGACTATCGCGCTCCTATTTATTCTCTATGATGGTGGGCTTTCGACCGTTTATAAAGACATTCGCCCTGTGCTCACAGACGGAATCCTGCTCGCTACCTTTGGTGTGCTGATTACCGCTATTGCAGTTGCATGCTGTGTGTATATTTTGTTTGATACAACATTTCTCGAAGCACTCTTACTCGGCTCGATTGTATCTTCAACAGACGCAGCAGCCGTTTTTGCCATTTTGCGCGCAAAAGATTTAGCACTCAAAAATAACATTGGACATTTGCTTGAGCTAGAAAGTGGGAGCAACGACCCAATGGCAATCTTTCTAACGCTTACAGTATTGCAACTCATTTCGCTCGCGACAGCCGATAATCTATCGTATGCAGAGCTTGTCTGGCGATTCTTCTTACAATTCTTGCTAGGAGGCGTGTTGGGCTATCTTTTTGGAATCACGTTTCCGCAAGTGTGCAAGCGACTTCGCGTTGGGCAACCCGGACTTTATTCTCTCTTTAGTGTCGCGTGGCTTTTGTTTATCTTTGGCATCACCTCTAAAGCAGGTGGCAACGGCTTTTTGTGTATCTATCTTGCAGGAATCTTGACAAACCGCGAGCATTTTCCTTATAAACAAAACATTGTGTCCTTCCATGACGCGATTGCTTGGATGATGCAAATCATCGTTTTCCTCACGCTCGGACTCTTGGTGTTTCCTTCGCAGTTGTTAAGTGTTGCCATTCCGGCATTGATTCTTGCGTGCTTTTTGATGTTTGTTGCGCGTCCTTTGAGTGTGTTTGTAACGCTCGCAAAAAGCCGCTATAACACGCAAGAAAAAATGTTTATCTCATGGGTTGGATTACGTGGTGCTGTGCCTATTGTGCTTGCAACCTATCCTTACCTCGAAGGATTACCATCATCAAACCACATCTTTAATATGGTCTTCTTTATGGTGCTTATTTCCGTGTTTGTGCAGGGAATCTCGCTCCCCTATGCAGCAAGCAAACTTCAGATTATCGACGAAGAAAAGGTTCAAGGAGACAGCAACCACCCCCTTCTCCCCCATGTGAGTGAGAAAGGAGACGATACCAACAGCACAAGCTAGAAATGCAAGCCAATGAAGAGTTGAGCTGCATTGATTTTTTGTTTCGTAGTCGTGTTTTTGATTTCTGGCTTTTGCTGCTCGTATTGCACACCAATAGAGAGTGGAATAAGCGTGGGCTTCACTTTAAAACCCACAGAATAGCTAAAAGTATCCTTATATACTTTATCAAATTGCGAATAATTTGCGCCCACATAGGGCGTGATACGCAAAATACCAATATCGAGATTTGTTCCCAATGCGGCACCATATTGCGCATTTTTGAGACGTTTCACATCGGATATGCTTTGTTCGTAGGTGTCGTTACGATTAAACAAAAGCCCATAGCGCACTTGTGGAGCAATAAGAACACTGCTTGTGCCAAGCCAAACGCGCGCATAACCACCTGCACTATAATCTTGCACGCCACCATTCAAACGTCCCATTATCGCGCCAATTTCAGGCGAGACTTCAAGCCCGCCAAACTCAAGCGCAAAACTAGACGCAAATAAAGCGCCTGCTAAAACCATCTTTTTCATCATTCTCCTTTACGCAATGCCAATGAGACTTCGCAAACGTTCTGTATTTGCATAAAATTCAAAAGTTTCACTCTGTTCCCGTGCATATATCAAACCAAGCAAATGCTCTTTGACGATATGTTTGCCAAAATCACTCGCAACTTGCAATGTTTTGGACGTAGAGGCAAAACCAATACCAAGCTGCTCACAGAGTTCCGTAATATACCCACAAATAGCAAACGATTGTCTAACCATAAAATAACTCTCGATTTCATGTCTCTGCACCCCGAGGATTCGTGCATCAAAGAGCCAATCTTTATCACACAAATCAAGACCAAGCTCATGTGCTGTTTTATAAAATACGAGCGTCATTTTGCTTGTCATGAGTGTCAAAATCTTCTGTGTGCGGTTACGGTCATCATAATGTCGAAATAAAAGTGAAATCTCATCACTAAAGCTGTATGCAAAAGGAATCTCGCGAAAATAGTCTTGGACAAACGAATCTGTGCAAAAATGGTGGAACGTCGCTTTCATAACTTCAAAAAATAATTCTCGATTCTTACGAAAAGCACGCGTCATGCCCTTGCCATCAAAGCGGATAATATAATAGGAACCAATCTTGAGCCGAAGATTGAATATTTTCTCATTTGACTTAAAGAAATTATAATGATACTGCGCCCTGTGAATACTATATTGATGTTGCAATTCCATTCATGATTCCATACAAAACAAAGCCTATTCTCGCCGCAATTTTGGATAGGTTTTGAGTAGTAATTCTTCTTTATCGCTTTCAATCCACCAACTCCAAAATCCTGTGCCATATAAGGGCGTGATTTTAGGGTGCGAAAAACGATTCCAATAGGCAATACGAAACGAACGATTATGGTATTGTGGAATCACATAATATTCCCACAACAGCACTCGGTCAAGCGCTCGGGTATAATCAACCATCTCTTCACGTGTAGGCGCATGAATGATTTTTTCAATCAATGCATCGATTGTTGGATTTTCTATACCAGCATAATTGCGACTTCCTTCTTCATTTGCAGCACTTGAGCTAAAAAAATAGCGCTGCTCATTGCCCGGCGAAAGTGATTGTGGCACAACGCCGACAATCATATCATAATCAAAACTGCGCACACGATTGATATATTGCGTCATATCGAGCGTGCGAATATTCATTTCAATGCCCAAAATGCCTAGATTGCGCTTAAATGGAATCGCCACGCGCTCCATTGCGGGCGAAACAAGCAACAACTCGAAAACAAAAGTTTTGCCATTTTTTTGTAGTTTGCCACCTTTGTAGCTCCAACCTGCTTCTTGTAAGAGTCGCTGCGCTTCTTTAAAAAGCGAACGGACATTGCCGCTTGCATTGTGCTCGGGCAAGACAAAGGGCTGGGTAAAGAGTTCATGTGGCAATTGTGAGCGAAAAGGCTCAAGAATCTCTCGCTCTTTTTCGAGTGGCACAGAAAAAGATGCAAGTGGAGAATTATCAAAATAACTTTTTGTGCGCGTGTATTGTGAAAAGAAAAGATTTTTATTACTCCATTCAAAATTGAACGCATAATTTAAGGCTTCACGCACGCGCCTATCGGCGAAAAACTCACGACGCGTATTAAAAAAAAATCCTTGCATTCCGCTTGGCAACGAATGGGCGAGCTCTTCTTTAATGATTGCACCTTTTTCAAGCGCGCTACCTGCATAGCCTAACGCCCAATTTTTTGCACTATTTTCTTGACGATAATCATACGCTCCTGCCTTGAAAGCCTCTAAAGCAACATTATCATCTTTATAATATTCATATATGATTTTTTTAAAATTAAATTGTCCAATGCGTGTGGGGTGATTGCGTGCCCAATAGTCTTCAACAAGCTCATATTCTATCTTTTTGCCCGAATCAACCGCAACAATTTTATAGGGACCTCCGCCGAGCGGAATCTCTAGTGGATTTTCTCCAAATGAACGATTTTCATAAAATTTTTTAGGGAAAACCTGCATTTGTCCTAAGATGAGTGGGAGCTCTTTATTTTGATTATTTTTAAAGTTAAAGCGCACAGTCCATTTATCGACCACAACCACATCTTCAACGTCTTGATAATAACGCGTAATTAAAGGATTTTGTGAATCCATCAATGTCTGAAAGCTAAATGCAACATCGAATGCACTCACTTCGCTGCCATCATGGAAAGTCGCGGCTTTATTTAGATGAAAAATGACAAAATAATTATCAACATCACGTTGAATCCGCTCCGCCAATAAACCATATTCGCTAAAAGGTTCGTCTTCGCTGCGTACCGTCAAAGTATCATAGAAAAGCTCGAGCCCTGCTGCGCTAACTCCTTTTGTTGCGATAGGATTCAATGTATCATAACTGCCAATTTCATAGAGTTTAATGCTGCCTTGTTTTGGGGCATTTGGATTCACATAGTCAAAATGTTTTAAGTCTTTATATTTGATTTCTCCTGTAAAAGAAAACCCTGTATCGCTAAAGGTTTCTGCAATAGCAGACGCAAATAGCAATAGACACAATCCCAATATCCTAACCATACGATTCTCCTTTGCGCTGTTTGCGCAACATTTTTACAACCGCTTGATACGAGTCATCACTAATAATAAATGTTTCATTTTCAGCAATTTCGCTCAATTTTGCCAAAGAGCCTTTGTGCCATAGCTGCACCCAACCTTTCTGGCGAGCAGAACTACCATTATACCATTCTAAGGCAATTTGCAAATTATGCAGCCGTTTCTTTTGTAGCTGTAAAATTTGTGCGAGAATCAGTGCAAGTTGGGACGAACAAGCATGGATTTGTTGCTGTTTTGGGTGAATCGGTATTTTATACGCATGCAAGCGCGATATATGCGCTGCAAGAATGCGCTGTTTGGAAACAAGAAAGTGCTCAAGCCCTCTTTGTATCGATTGTTGCAAAAATCTGCATTGCTGCAAGTGCGCTTGTAAGCGCGCTTGTAAGGCTGCATCGAGCTGTTTATGCAAAAGCACAAGCCGTTCATTTTGAAATGCAAAACGTCTACCAAAAACAGACAGCTGATGACGTAATGTTTGGAGTATGTGTTGCGCTTGCATCGATTTGCGAGCTAATCTCTGCGTGAGGTTGTCATGCAGCGAATCAAGACGCAAGAGCCATTCTTGTTCGTCAGGCAGCAAAAGCTCCATAGCAGCCGAGGGAGTGGGTGCACGCAAATCCGCGACAAAGTCTGACAGGGGACAATCGACCTCATGTCCAATGGCAGAGACAACAGGTGTCGCCATTGCGAAAATGGCTTCGGCAACAATGCGCTCATTGAATGCCCACAAATCCTCCACGCTCCCACCACCACGAGCAAGCACGACAATATCACACCCAAGCGTATCGGCAAAGGCGAGATTCGCGGCGATATTTTCGGCTGCACCCTCGCCTTGTACGAGTGTCGGAACAAGCACTAAGTGCACCAATCTCCAACGTTTTTGCGCTACCTTTTGCATATCATGCACGACAGCGCCTTGCGCCGATGTGAGCAATGCAATAGAACGAGGGAATGCAGGGAGTTTGCGTTTGCGCTCAAAATAACCCTTTTTACGCAATTCTTCTTTGAGAAGCTCAAGCTGGCGGTTGCGCTCGCCGACACTTTCGTGCAACGACACAGACTGCACCTGCATTTGAAACTCGCCACGTGCCTCATACAAGCTAATCTTACCATGCGCCACAAGCACAATGCCTTTGACGATAGAGATTGCGCTTTTTGAGACTGCACTACGATACATCACACACCGAATCTCGGCATTTGCGTCTTTGAGTGTGAAATAGGCATGTCCGCTGCTGGCATAGGTAATGCTCCCCACTTCGCCAAAAACGGCGATAGCCTCAAAATGCCCCTCAAGCAGCGCCTTAGAGGCTTTGAGAATCTCGCCAATACTACGTGGCTGCTGCGTGAGCGCGGGAGTATTATGCAAACGCAACATCACGTCTAACCAATGAGCATAATCGCGACACCATTATTTGCCTGCATACCCTCTTGTGCATAGATTTCTTTCACTTCACCAGACACGGATGCAAGGACTTCATGCTCCATTTTCATCGCCTCAACAATCGCAACGACATCGCCTTCTTTCACGGAATCGCCCACAGCGACTTTGATTTTGGTGAGATTCCCGGGCATAGGCGACACAATATGTCCAGGCGCTGTGGCTTGAGGCAAAACGCCCTTTGCAGGACCTGTGTTTTGGTGAGCGCCTGTCTCCAAAAAGACTTCTTTGAGCTCACCATCAACGCGGACAAAAAATGGACGCACGCCCTCTTCTTTTGCGCCACTTCCTTCAATCTTGATTTGGTATTGTTCCCCATGCAAGGTTACAAAAAATTCCTTCGCAAGCGGTTCATTGCTCAAATCTTCAAATGTCTCGAGCGATTCTGGAGTGAGCTGCCCCATTGCACGTTCGTCAAGAAATGTCTTTGCCACAGCACCAAAAATAGCAAACGAAATGACATCAGTCGCACTTTTGGCAAAGCCTTTACTCTGCTCTTTTGCATTCTCAAGCTCGGGAGCAAGCAAGTCGGCGGGACGCTTTGTGATGCACTCTTCGCCACTTGCGACAACCTTTGCGCGCAGCTCGTCAGAGATTGGCGCAGGAGTTCGCCCATAAAGACCGCGCACGAGATTCTTTGTCTCGGTTGTAATCTGTTTGTAGCGCTCGCCCATAAGCACATTGAGCACCGCCTGCGTGCCGACAATCTGACTCGATGGCGTAACGAGCGGTGGGTAGCCAAAGTCTTTGCGCACAAGCGGAATCTCGCGATAGACTTCTTCCATTTTATGTAGCGCATTTTGTTCTTTGAGTTGATTTGCCATATTGGAAATCATTCCGCCCGGAATCTGCGTGAGCAACACGCGTGTATCGATGAGGTTGTATTCCGATTCAAATTTTTTGTACTTGCGGCGATTGATTTTGAGAATCTCTGCCGCCTGCTCCATTGGCGCGATGTCAAGCCCTGTGTCATACTGTGTGCCCTTGAGCGCGGTTACCATTGATTGCGTGCAAGGGTGGCTCGTCCCTTCGGCAAGCGCCGAATTCGCGAGGTCGACGATGTCGACTCCCGCTTCAATCGCACGTAAATGCGTGCCAAACGCAAAACCAGCTGTTGAATGCGAATGGAGCGCAATAGGAATGCGAATATTCTCTTTGAGCGCCTTCACAAGCTCAAATGCGACATTGGGTGCGAGTAAGCCAGCCATGTCTTTAATCGCAATCGAATCACAGCCGAGATTCTCAAGCTCCTTAGCAAACGCGACAAAGCCGCTAATGCTATGCACAGGCGAGGTTGTGTAGCAGATTGTGCCCTGCGCGTGCTTGCCACGTTTTTTGACTTCGTCAATCGAAGTTGTGAGATTGCGTATATCATTGAGTGCATCAAAAATGCGGAAAATATCCACACCACCTTCAGCACACAGCCGCACAAACTCACGTACGACATCATCAGCATAATGGCGATATCCGATGAGATTCTGCCCACGCAAAAGCATTTGTATGGGTGTTTTTTTAAAAATCGCCTTGAACTGCGCGAGGCGCTCGAATGGATCTTCTTTGAGATAGCGCAAACATGTATCATAAGTTGCGCCGCCCCACACCTCGACACTATGAAATCCCACTTGCTCAAACAGACGCGCTGCCTCAAGCATATCTTCTGTGCGCATGCGCGTTGCAAGCAACGACTGCTGCCCATCACGCAAACTATTCTCTGTAACTTTCACCATGACATTCTCTCCCCAAACAAAGTTTCAAAGCTGTTTAATTATAACATTTCAATGCTTAAAGCTTGATGCCACTATTGCCGAGCATCAAGTCAGATTGTGCACGAGAAAGAATCAAATCGGATTTATTTTCAAGACCATAGAGATAGAGAATGCGGCAGCTATTCTCAAGAATGGCGATATTCTTTGCCAAATCTGAAAGGCTGCGCCCATAGAGATAGACACCATAGCCTCGAATCACCATAACACGGCTTTTGCGCTCTTTGAGAAAGCGATAAATCTCGACTTCGGCGCGCTCATACCAACTCTCAAAATCGCGCGGGTCATACACGGGCATATTTTTATATAATCGCGCACCAAAATAATCATGGGGCGTCAGAATGTCATGGTCAAGCGAATATGCCACGGTGAATGGCGGAAAACAATACGCGACACATTTTGCATCACTAAAGTTTTGGTAGATTGAAATATGAATCGGCGTATCAATGCTTGCCTCTTTCCAGCGATAGTCCTCTTTGGTATACAAAAGCGACATTGAGCTTCGCGTTAAGTGGTTAAAGAGTGCGTTGCGGCGGTTAATCAGAAATTCATTGCTGCTAATCTTGAGCGACAAAGAACCATGAAAAATACCTAAGAAATTCTTCTCGAACATCGCTGCTGCCGTAACGTGTAGCTCGTCAAGAAGTGCGTTTGAAATATCAGCCATTGTGCTCCTCGCTACCTCGCAAAGCCTCTGCGATGAGCTCGAGCGGATGCGCAAAACGTACAGCGACACCTTGTTCATGCATTGCATTCACAAGCTGCATGCGGCATGCATTGCATTCGGCGCTCACAATCTCTGCGCCTGTTTGTGCAATCATTTGTGCTTTGTTTTTGCCCACTTTCTGCGCGAGCGCGAAACGTTCGGTTTGGATTGTAATGCCACCAAACCCACAACAAGCGTTTGAATCCGCCATTTCTTTGAGCGCATAATTCTGTGCAAGTAGCGCACGTGGCTCTTGAAAGACGCCCAAAACTTTGCGCGCATGGCATGGGTCATGGTAGGTAATGCGCTGTTGCTTGGAAGTGCATTTGGCAAGAATCTGCGGCAACTGCGTTTGTGTCTGCAACCACACGCTTGCCATCATAAACTTGGGCGTGAGCTTTTGGATTCGCGCCTGCAGAGGCGCATCATCTTTGGCGAAGCGCTCCCAATCATGCACAATCATCGCCGCGCATGTGGCTTCGGGAACAAGCACGGCATCGACTGAATCGATGATGGTTTCAAAATAGGCTACATTGCGTTCAATGAGCGTGCGCACGGTGTCTGTATCGCCCGTGAAATGCGCGGGCGCGCCGCAACAGCTCTGCCCCTTTGCTAAAAAGGCTTCGATGCCGAGTTTGTCTAGAATCGCGAGCAGACTTTCGCCGACTTGGACATAATTATAGTTACTCAAACAGCCGATAAAAATTGCGACACGACGTGGATTCTTTGTGGGGTGAGTTGGTGGAATCGTCTCGGGAAATTTTTGCAAAAAGCTCCTTTTTGCGCTACTTGGCAAAACGCGGTTTTTGACAAACGGCAGAGGCAGCCGCGCAACCATTCCATCGGCACGGGTGCGAAACAACAGCGGCGCGAAAAATGCACCGCATGCGCTCACAAAGTTCATCGTTTTGCGATGCGAAAGCAACGAGAAAAAGGCACGTTTGTACCATGTGATTCCAAAGGTTTTGGCAATATCGGCACGCACGGCTTCGATGAGCTCATCTGTGGGTAACGAGCTTGGGCAAACGCTCACGCAATGGGTACACAAAAAGCAGCTCTCGAAAATATCTTTTGCGTTTTTGTCGAGTGTCAGCTCGCCACGTTGGTATGCGCCAAGCAAATCGATAAACCCGCGCGGGCTGCGCGTCTCATCGCCGCTAATGCGATAGATTGTGCAGCCCGGGATACATTTGCCACATTTCACGCAAGCACTTGAAACTTGTTGGAAGGCAGACATCGGCGCGTTCATATCGTTTTACTAAATCTTCGCTGCATGGGCGCGGTGTTTTTCAAAAAGCTATCAAAAGGCATAACGATATTGCGCACGAGCAATGTGCCTTCTTTGGTAATCTCGATTCCGTCTTTGTTGCACACGAGCAAGTTTTGCTCTTGAAATGTTGCGAGCTCGGAAAGCTCTGGGGCAAAATGGCTCGCGAAGTCGATTCCAAATGTTTGTTCTATCTCGGCAAATGAAAGTTTGAGATTGCTCATAAGCTGCATGATGACACGTTTGCGCAGCTTGTCCTCGCGACTTAGCGCAATGCCTTTGGCAAGCGGCAATTTGTGTGCGTCTATCGCACTCTCATATTGCGCCATGTCTTTATGGTTTTGCGCATAATATGCCTCACCTTCGCCGATTGACGTGAGCCCGATTCCAATCGTTTGGCTGCCTTGCTTGGTCGTGTAGCCCTGAAAATTGCGGCGCAATGTGCCTTGCAGATAGGCTTGAAACAAGTCATCTTCGGGTTTGGCGAAATGGTCCATACCGATTTGTTGGAATCCATTCTCGGACAGAAACGCAATGGTTTGTTGCAGAATCTGCAGCTTTTGCGCAGGCGTTGGCAGCTCGAGCTCGTTAATCTTGCGCATGGTTTTTTTAATCCATGGAACATGCGCATAATTGAACACAGCGAGCCTGTCGGGAGCAAGCTCAACGACAGATTGGAGCGTTTGCATAAAGCTCTTTAGATTCTGACGGGGAAGCCCGTAAATCAAATCAAAATTGATAGACGCAATGCCATTTTCACGCGCGAGCACAACAGCACTTGCGACAAGCTCAATGGATTGGATTCTATGGATTGCCTGCTGGACATTGGAATCGAAGTCTTGCACGCCAAAGCTCATACGGTTTGTACCCCATTTGCGCAAAACGTGCATGTGCTCGGCGCTAAAAAAGCGCGGGTCGACTTCGCAGCTATTCTCCGAATCTGTCGCAAAATTTGGGAAAGTAGTATGCAACATCTCGAGGATTCTATCCAACTCTTCAGGATTCATGAATGTGGGCGTGCCGCCGCCAAAATGCAACTGTACAACCTCACGGCTTGTGTCAAGAACGTCGCGCAAAAGCGCAAGCTCCTTGTCAAGATAGTCGATATAGCGCGTCTTTTTGTGCGAATCGCTCGTATAAATCGAATTGCAACCACAAAAATAACACGCCGAGCGGCAAAAAGGCAGATGTACATAGAGTGAAAGCGGAGCATCGGGCGTAGCACCCAGCGATTGGAGGTAGTGCGCGTAGGCAAAATCCTCACGAAACTCGTTTGCAGTTGGGTAACTCGTGTAGCGTGGACCGGGCTTGCAATAGGCAACAAATTTGTCTAAATCTAGCATGCACAGCTCCTAGAACTCAAAATCAAACCGCATGAAAAGATTGGGATGCTGCTTTTTGATAGACAAAACCAACGATTCGGGGTCGATATGCAAAAAGCCCTTGTTGCTCTTCTTAATCTCCTCAATCGCGACTTCCCATATATCGTCAAAATCACGAGGCATTTGTCGTGCAATCTCGCGTTCGAGCTCCATACAATAGCGCTCTTCATAGCTCGCATGGAGCAAATCGAGCAAGTGGTACAGCATTTCTTCGGGAAGAAGCATATAATCCACTCCCGACATCTTGAGACAATAGGGCTCATCGTTTTGAAACGGAGCATGGTAACGAATCGTGTGTTTCCAAAATTCCTGCCCCCTATCGTCTGTGAGAGTTTCTTCTTCAAGCAATGTGGCGCGATTTTCACGTTTTGCCCGAAGAAGCTTGCTCTCAATTCCTTGAAGAATCAAGGCATGGCTGTCGAGAGAACCGCCCCTTATCCTATTTTTTGTTCGAGCCAAACCATGATTCCTTTTTGGATATGCAAGCGATTCTCTGCCTCGAGAAAAACCACACTCTGCGAGCCTTCGAGCACCCTATCGCTGACTTCTTGCCCACGATAGGCAGGCAAACAATGCAAGAAAATCGCATCCTCTTTCGCGCAGCTCAATAGCTTGGTATTGACGCAAAAGCCCTTGAAATCCTTCATTCTTTGTTGTTTTTCCTCCTCTTGCCCCATCGATGTCCATGTGTCTGTCGCAACAACATCAGCGCCTTCAATTGCCTCTTGTGGGTCGTTCAAAAGGACAATGCGCGCACCGCTTTCTTCGGCAAAGCTCAAAGCGTCTTGATAAATTGTTACCGAAGGTTCATAGCCCCGCGGCGTAGCAAGCCGCAGCTCAAAGCCCATAATCGAGGCGAGCATGAGCCATGAATGCGCCATATTATTGCCATCGCCAATGTATGCAATCACAGGATTCTCACCCTTGCCGCACTCCACCATCGTGAGATAATCAGCGAGCAATTGCGCGGGGTGATATAAATCACTCAACCCATTGATAACAGGAACAGATGAATATTCTGAAAACTCTAAAAGTCGTGTGTGTGAAGTTGTGCGCATCACAACCAAATCAACCATGCTCGAAATCACACGTGCCGTGTCTTTCATCTCTTCGCCGCGCCCAAGCTGCAGGTCTTTATCAGATAAAAACAATCCAACTCCCCCAAGTTGGTAGATTCCAGCTTCAAAGCTCACACGAGTACGTGTCGAATTTTTTTCAAAAATCATTGCCAAAGTTTTGCCATTGAGCAACAAATCCCTCTTGCCGCTCTTGAGATTCTTTTTGATGTCTAAAGACAGGGTAATCATCTCCTCGATTTCCTGTTTTGTAAAATCCTTCAAACTAAGAAAATGTCGCATCAACACCCCCTAATAGATTTGATAAAGCGATGATTCTAGCAAAAGTGGCTTAAAAAAGCCTTTTTTCACAACGCACGTTGCAAAATGGTATTGAGCCTTTGCACGAAGCCATGCGCATCTTTGAGCGTCCCGCCCTCAAGCAGCAATGCTTCATCAAGCAACAACGAGGCATAATCGCTCATTTTGGCAGAATCATTGGCGATGAGTAGCGTTGAAAGCAGCGCGTGGCTCGGGTTGAGCTCGAGTGTGGGCTTGCTCTCTGGGACTTTCTGCCCCATTTGTTTGAGGATATTTTTCATCGCTACATCTTCGTTTGGATAGACGACACATGCAGGCGAATCAAGCAGACGACGTGAAAGTTTGACATCAGCAACGCGCTCGCCCAAAGCAGCTTTGAACGCGCTTAGTAGCGGCGCAAACTTCGTCTCGTCCTCTGTGGTGATTTTGTCTTCACCAAACATCTCGTCTGCTTGTTTGCTACCCACAGCGCAAAGCGGTATTCCCTCAACCTCATGCACGCTTGGCATCACAAACGAATCCACGGTCGATTCGAAGAACAGCACCTCGATGTTGCGATTCTTGAAACGTTCAATCAAGGGCGATTGACGCACGTCTTGCCCATTTGCAGCAAGTAGATAGAAAATCGCCTTTTGGTCCTCGCCCATACGCGCCTTATAATCGACAAATGACACGGCAGAATCGCCATTGCTCGAAGCAAAGCGCAGCAGCTTAAGCAGCCGTTCGCGATTTTCAAAATCGCTATACACGCCTTCTTTGAGCACATCGGCGTATTGCGCATAAAATTTTTCATATTTTTCTTTGTCTTTGGCAATCGTCTCGATTTCGTCCAGAATCTTCTTAGTCGAGGCGCTTTTGATTGTCGCAAGGATTTTGTTTTGTTGCAGAATCTCGCGGCTCACATTCAGCGGCAAGTCCTCGCTGTCGATAATCCCACGCACAAAGCGGAGATAGGTTGGCAAAAGCTCTTTGTCGTCGTCTGTGATAAACACACGTTTGACATAGAGTTTCACACCCGATTGGTAATCGGCACGTTGCATATCAAAAGGCGCAACAGACGGGATATAGAAAAGCGTTGTGTATTCAAGCATACCCTCGAGTTTGGTATGCACCCACGCAAGCGGCTCGCTCGAATCGTGGCTCAAAGATTTATAAAATTCTTTATATTCATCTTCGCTAATTTCGCGGCGAGGCAATCGCCAAAGCGCTGAAGCCTTGTTAACCTGCTCGTTTTTCTCCTCTTCGCCGCTCTCTTTGCCCTCTTTGTCGTATTTTGTCTGCATGTAGCGCAAGAAAATGGGGAAAGGAATATGGTCAGAATAACGTTTGATGATGGATTCTATGCGGTAGTTCTCCAAAAATTCACTCTCATCATCGCGCAACTCGAGCGTGATTTGCGTGCCATAATCGTCTTTGCTCGCGCCCTTTATCTGGTAGCCATTCTTGCCATCGCTGCTCCACTCAAAAGCCTCGCTAGCAAGCGGCTTTTTGGAGAGGACGACAATCTGTTTTGCCACCATAAATGCCGAGTAGAATCCCACACCAAACTGCCCGATGAGATTCGAATCTTTTTTCCTATCGCCCACCATTTGCTGCACAAAGCCCTTTGTACCACTACGTGCAATCGTACCGAGATTCTCGGCAAGCTCGCTTTCACTCATACCAATGCCATTGTCAGAAATGATAATTTTTTTATTTGGCTTATCGAGTATAATCTCGATTTTTGGCTGGAAATCAAGCTCTTTGAGTGAATCGTCCGTATGCGTGAGATATTGCAATTTCTCTATCGCGTCTGACGCGTTTGAAATGAGCTCACGCAAGAAGATCTCTTTGTTGGAATAAAGGGAATGAATCATCAAATCCAAAAGCTGGTTGACTTCGGTTTGAAAAGGTTGATTTGCCATAGTACTCCTTTGATTTTGCTTGGTTTTTGCGCGGCATTGTAGCATATTATTGAGAATCGCAAACGCTCGATTCGAACGTTTGCTGTCGCTCGGGCAAGTGAATTGCCCTTCGCTCCCTAAAGTGATGTGCCACCGCCAGTTACGCTGTCTTGTGGCACTGCCCTATGCGGGCGGCGAGAGGTATTTATGTTTGGTATCGCACAGGAATCGAGCTTCCAATGTTGCAAGAATCCACATAGATTCTGTTTCTTGTCATTGCGAGCGTCCCAACTTTCCCCCTCCCTTGCGGAGGGGGAAAGGGGGTGGGTAAAGATTTATTGTTATGTTGAGGCAAAGCCGAAACATCTCATGATTCTTGCCAACCTTACCAATATGAGATTATTCAGCCTAAAGGCTTCAGAAGGACAAATAGCAAATTTTCTAGCAAAATTCCATTCCCCCAACCACAGCGCACAACGTCTCCATTCGTGCCAAAGGCAATTATGGAGACGCAGCGCTGTGGAGCATGACATAATCCGCGCGGAGCGCAATCCTTTAAAAAGCGTGCAGGGGTTTGGGGGATTCTAAGGGGGACAAGGGGGCTGCTTCGCAATTAAGCCCCCTTGTCCCCCTTAGAAGAAAAAAGCAAAGCATGGAATTACTAGCCAAGATGAAAACGAGACAAGAATCGGAGGTGCGATTTCAATCGCACACACAGAATAATGAGTGCGACTAAAGTCGCACCTCCATTTTGACGTCATTGCGAGCGTTCGCGAAGCAAGCGAACATATCGGGCATTACACCTCATGATTTGTCGCCAATAAAAGCTTTTGGTTGTAATCAAGCATCAGTCCTTCCTTTTTTATATCATATAAAATATTTTCTTGCTTTTTACACTTCACTTGTTGCTTATCAAAATCCTCAAAAATAGCTTGCTCATCATCAAAACTTAATTTGACATTTGCATTATTATTTTGCGTAATTTGTGCATGGGAAAATGCATCAATATAAACAAGATTTTGCCAATCATCTAAGATAGAAAATTCATTACGATTCTTTGCCCAACAAAGTGGCACAACATGATGAAGCTCAAAGCCTTTTGTTTTTTTAATGCTGTGTTCCTGAAAATAAGTTCGTTTTTGCAATAAAGAGCGTTTGAGTTTTTTATCATCTTCATATAAGCTTTCTTTACTAATTCGCAAGTAGAGCCGTTCCTCTTTTTTATTCCAATCAAAATAGACCATTTGTGATAAAAGCATAATAATCTGTTGTGTTTCATTTATCCAATTGTGAAAATCTCTTTTTTGTGTTTTGTCGCCATCAAAGCTTTTAGGATTGCAGTATAATTTTATCTTTTCTATTAAAGCTTTTCGTGAGAATTTACTTAAAAGACGAAATTCTCTTATAAAGACCATGATTGCATCTCTATCATAAATTTGAGAATCTAATTTTTGATATAAAAAAGTAGCAAAAAACAATATTTCATAAATTGAAAGATATTTTATATCCATTTCTAACATGAGCTGCAAGATATCTTCTCCAAAACCATTCATTAAAGATTCTAAAGACCTAGTATAGAGCAAATTTTGAGTAAACATATCTTTTGATTCTATAAGTTCTAATGCAAGGGGAGTAAGGGCAATATATTTTTTTGTCCCCGTGCCAAATGGTTTTATTGGTTTTTTCTTACTATCAAATCGATAAATCAAACCCATGCGATGCATATCTACAAAAATATTTTTACGCAAAGAATCTTGCGTACAACGTCCCATTTTTTTGGCAATATTATGTGTGAGCTGGGCATACATTTCTTCGCCTTCTATATTGAAGGGTCTTTTGCTCGAGTCTGTTGTGCGAATTTGCAACAATTCTTTGCCACAGATATGATAAATTTCTTGTAATATAATGAAAATATCTTTTTGTTCATAACGATTATGTTGTGAAATTTGCACACCACGATAATTCGTGCTTTGTACTCTACTTACCAAAAAATGAATACATGTTTTACTTGGGTCAATGTTCAGAATTTCTTGCAATATATCCATTTTAGTCCTCAATTATTTTATCACAGCCCAAAAAATTCCTGCCCAACTCGCGCGCGACTTTGCTCGTGATTCCTGTGCCACTGAATAAATCGAGCACTAAATCCCCTTCTTTGCTGCTGGCTAAAATCATGCGCTCAATCATCTCGCGGGGCTTGGGCGTTGGGTGGTTCATTTTCATCGTTTTGCCATGCACTTTGTTCTTGTGGCGTTCACTCACAATCTCCCACACGTCGAGGCAGAGTTTGCCATTTGGATTTGGAAACCAGCGCTTGCCATTTTTCAAGATTCCTTTGTGTTTTGCATGCGCGATTCTTTGCGTGGATTGATAGGGAATCCGAATACTCTCACAATCAAAATAATAATTCTTTTTGTGCATTGTATAAAAAAGAATCGTTTCTTGTGCATGATTAAATCGCTTTTTGCTTGCGCTCATGCCGTCCTTTTTATACCATGTAATCCAATTTTGCAAAACAGCCTTGCCGCGCAAATGGTGATAGAATAATGCACAATTTGTAGGGGTATTGAAAAGATAAAAACTCGCATGGGGTTTTAACTTTGGAATCATCAAATCTATCCATGAAAAGCTAAAATCGAGAAACTCTTGTTCGCTTGCAAAAGTGTCCCATTCTGCCACGCCAAGATTATATGGAGGGTCGATGATGGCTAAATCGGCATAATGGTTTGGGATTTGTCGCAAAAAGTCAAAAATATCTTGATAATAGATTGTATTGATTGGCAAAATGGTATTCATATTAATAGTCCCGTTTGATAAAGCTTTTCTTCTATAACAATTCTATAATTGTCATATATTTCATAACCTATATAATGTCTTTTTAATTGCTTTGCCACCTTAAGTGTTGTTCCACTTCCTGCAAAAGGGTCTAATACGACATCGCTTACAAAGCTAAAAAGTTTGATGAGACGATAAGGAATCTCGCTTGGCATAATTGCAGAATGTTTACCAAAAGCACTATCGCTTTTATTGGGTATAGGAATATTCCAAATCTGCTTTGTATATTCGACCCATTCAGCCTGTGTTAATCTGCTTTGCTCTTTAATATCATCTGGAATATTATTTGCAGGTTTACCATCTTTAACATAAATTGTAATAAATTCTGTTGTATTCTGTGCATAAAAATTTCTCGGGTGAGGATAGCTACCAAACATGAGTTTTTTTGTAGAATTTGTACGATTCCATATATATAAATCAAGCAAAAAAAATGGGGTAGATTCCAAGATACTTTGCTGAATATCGCTCTGCAAATCAAAAATATGACGATTATAATGTGTATTCAAATCCTTTTTAAACATAGGCATTAATGGCACATTAATACATAGCTTACCATTTGGTTTTAAAACTCTATAACATTCTTTCCAAACTCCCAATAAGCTATTAATATAATCTTTATAGTTTCCTATTGAACCAAAATCATCATCTTTTATCTCCGAATGTCGCATGTTTTGATAGCCATTCTTTGAATAATCTTTGATATTAAAATATGGTGGAGATGTTATGACTAAATCTACACTATTATCAAGTACTTCGCACATATTAGCACTAGATTTATACAATACACGATTCAGAGGATTCCCATTGTCTAACATTTTTTCAAAAATCCTTCATATATCTTTGAACTATTCATCTTCCTTAAAAAACTCCTGTCGAATGACATCTTTCAGACATGCCATGCTAATCAGCTCCTTGCTCTGCCGTTTCAAAACGCGTACAACAAATTCAAGCCGTGCAACATCATTGCGCACATTTGTGTAATGTTCCATTTGAAATTCAAGCTCTTCTGATGGCAAATTTTTATAAAAATCTTCAATCATATCAAGCAAGATTTCCTGATATTCACAATTTTTGAGTTGCAACATGCCTTCGAGACTCTTAAACAATGTACCACTGCTCACAAACGCAAAAAATTCCATAATCTCATTTGCAGGATATTCACGTACCATCTCACCTAAAAGATTATAAATCAACGTCGAATCATCACGATTCCGTTCTATTTTTTTCCAATAATCTTTGAGTGATATATTATGCACAGAGGCTTTTGTCATAATATCCTCATTTGGTTGTGCAAGTCCTTCTTGTTGTAACAATGCATCAAAACCTAGAATCCGTTCTCGCGTTTCATTATCAAAAATCTCTTGCAATTGGTCATGGTGGAGCTCCTTAATTTTTTTCTTATCATGCCCGCGCACAATGAGTTGATTTGTAATGTCCATATTCATGCAATTCCTCCTAATGCCTGTTCAATTGCAAATGCTTGTTTGTGCTCTTTGACATCATGACAACGGATAATCCCAGCGCCTTTGCGCACAGCGCACAAATGTAGCGCAAGTGTCCCAGCAAGGCGCGATTCTGCGGGCACATCGCCACAAATAGTGCCAATCAGCGATTTGCGACTCGCGCCGACTAAAAGCGGCATTTGATGATGCGCAAAATGTGTAAGCCCAGCAATAAGGTCGAGATTATCCTGCACGCGCTTGCCAAAGCCAATGCCCACGTCGAGAATGATTTCGCCACCAAAGCCATCATCACGTAACTGCGCAATCTGTTGTTCAAAAAACGAATCCACTTCGCAGAGCACATGCGTATAATGTGGATTGCGCTGCATTGTTTCGGGGCTACCCACGATGTGCATAAGCACGACAGAAGCCGTGCTTTGCACGGCGAGCGCACGCATTTGCGGGTCGCGCATGCCATTGATGTCGTTGATGATAGAAAATCCCGATTCAAGCGCGAGTGCGACAATTTCAGGCGTGTAGCTATCAATGCTAAAGATTGCCTCTTTTGCGAGATTCTGTGTACGAATCTCATTAAAAACATCAACGACTCGTGCGCGCTCCTCGTTTGGATCGATCCAACCGCTGCCCGGACGACTCGATGCCGCGCCAATGTCGATAATATCAGCTCCATCGCGAATCATTGTAGAGATTTTGTCTATCGCATCATGCGGACAAACACGACTTTGCGCATAGAAGCTATCGGGAGTGAGATTGATAACGCCCATAATCTTGGGTGGCGAAGGCATTTTCATCGCCGCCGCATAGTGCGTCTGCAATGTTGCTGCAAGCGCACGTAACCCAAAGGGTTGATTTGCAATTTTTTGCAAAAGCACAGGCAAAACGCGCAATGACACAATGAGCAGCGCATCCACGCGCTCGACTTTGCCCAAAATCGCGTCTTTTGGCAGCGCGAGCTCCGCGCCGAGACTCAAAGCTTCTTGTTTCAATATGAGCGCGGCGGGCGTTTTGAGCGCGAAAATCTCGAAATATAGAATCTCTGCCTTTTGCGCCATAATCTCCGCACCAGCGCTTTCACAACAAAGCCGCGAAAGAGTGGGCAAAACGCGCTCCTTGCAACTGCGCGAAACAAGGGGCTTCATCGCCGCGCCTTTTTATGCAAAATGCGCAACAATAGCGGCACAAAAATCGAATCGGGGCGACCAAATTGCTCGGCGAGCTTGATAGCCTTGTCAAAACAAGCCAAATCGTCAGAATCAAACGGGAACTTGGTGCATTCAAGCAGCAATGCGGCGATTTTCTCTTTCATCTCTTCTTTGTTGGGGCGCTCTTTAGAAAGCTCTTTGACAAATTGATAGAGTACACGCATATCAAGCTTTTGGACATCAAACGGAAGCTGTGCGGGGTGCATTTTTGTGCGGTGGTCGATGATAGGCAGGCGCGAACGGATTGTAGGCAACAAAGAGGATTTATTGGGTGCAAGAAACAGATAGAAAATTCCCTTTGGTGGCTCTTCGATACTTTTTAGCAGATGATTCTGTGCAATCTCGCTATACGACTGCGCGCCAACGAGCAGCCACAACGTAGAATCTGTCTGCAAGCTCGAGAGTCGCACGACTTCTTGTGCATCGGCGAGCTTGAATAGTTCGCTAAAAACGGCGCGATAGATTTCACGTCCTTTGCGCTGTACGTTCAGCTGCTCTTTGAAGCTCTCGAACGATTCAGCGGGTGAATCGACAAGCAGCACACACGAAACGTGATTTTGGGGCAATTGTACCATTCAGCCGCCCCACGCAATCTCACCAAAAAGAGCGGCAGAGAGGCTTTTGTCAAAAATGCGCAATAGCTGCAAGAGTTTGATGTCAAGCGTTTCGTCAACCGAGCTTAGAGAGAAGCTATTGGACATCTGCTCGTCTAAAATCCAGCTAAAATTATAATCATGACTAAAGGCGAGCTTAGCATTGAAATCATCGATTCTGCCGACATACCAAAAGAGATATTTTTCGCCAAAAGAGATAGAGAGCATGTCGCGAATGAGTGGGACCATCTCGGTACTTTGCCGTGCATTATAGGGCGAAAGCATCGAAGCGATAGACGAAGCAGGCGCATAGATAGGGAAAAACGGACGCATGCGGCGCGAGGAATTGAGATAGCCGAGCGCATATTCAACAAACCAGCAACGTTCTTTGTCACTTAGGAGAATCACGGTGTAAGCATCAAGAATGATGTGTCGCAATGTGTGTTCGACAAGCGGCACCCACTCGCTTTTGCGGTCTTCAAGCCATGTGGGCTTGCTCGCATCATCGCGAATGGCTTTGATTGTCCATGAAAAAAAATCGCTCTCCATTGCCTCACTCATGAATCAAGCTCAAAGACATGGTGCAGCGAGCGAATGGCAAGTTCGGCATATTTGATGTCAATGAGCAAAGAAATTTTAATCTCGCTTGTGCTAATCATCATAATATTGATATGCTCCTTAGCAAGCGTCCCAAAAACTTTGCTCGCTACGCCTGTGTGCGATTTCATACCCACGCCAACAATCGAGACTTTAGCGCTATTGTTATCATAATCGATTTTCTCCACGCTGCTTTGGAAGCTTGCGAGCACATTTTTTGCAAGTTCAAGCTCGGTTTTGGGAATCGTAAAATCCAAATCGGTCTTGCCGTCATAGCCATTTGTTTGCACAATCATATCTACGCTAATATTCGCCTCGGCGAGTTTGCCAAAAATCTCGCTCGCGATTCCGGGTTTGTCCTCGACACCAACCATACTGACACGTGCTTGGTTCTTGTCGAGCGCAATACCGCTAATAATGGGTTGTTCCATAATATTCTCTTCCTTTGTGATTAAAGTTCCGGGGTCTTTGCTAAACGTGCTGCGCGTAATCAAATCCACGCCAAGCTTTTTGGCGAGCTCAACAGAGCGGTTAAGCAACACTTTCGCGCCCATACTCGCGAGCTCAAGCATTTCATCATAACTGATTCTGTCGATTTTTTTCGCACGTGGCTCAATGCGAGGGTCGGTCGTGAAAACACCCTCGACATCGGTATAAATCTCACACAAATCTGCCCGCAACGCCCCAGCAAGCGCCACAGCCGAAAGGTCGCTCCCACCGCGCCCAAGTGTCGTTACATCACCTTTGGAATCCACGCCCTGAAAGCCCGCAACAATGACAATAAAACCATCATCAAGCAGGGCATGGATGCGCGTTGTGTCGATGTATTCGATATGCGCCTTTGTGTGATTTGCATCGGTATAGATTCCCGCATTGCGCCCGCTTAGCGAAATCGCGCGCGCGCCCATTGTCTGCAAGGCAATCGCGAGAAGCGCGCTTGTAACACGTTCGCCGCTGCTTAGAATCATATCGACTTCGCGTGGGTCGGGCAGCGGGTCAAAATGCAACGCATAGCCCAAGAGTTTGTCCGTCTCACCGCTCATCGCCGAGACGACAACAACGACTTTGTCATGCGGCTTTTTGGATTCAAGTACGCGCTTGGCGACATTTTGGATTCGCTCCAAATCTCCAACACTTGTTCCGCCATATTTTTGGACGAGTAACACTATAAATATCCTCCTTTTCTGAAATGCTCCAAAACCTGCTTGTAAATGGGACGTTTAAAATATGTTACTTCTTGCAAAATGACTTCATAGGGCACAAAGCGATAGCTATCAAACTCGGGAACTTCCGTGCGCAAATTCAGCATTTTAAGGTTTTGCAAACGGACAAGAAAATATTTTTGTGTTTGCCCTGTATAAGGATACATCTTCGGGGCAATCGATTCGGGAAAATCATAGCTCACCCATTTTGGATATTCCGCAACCACATCAACGGCATTTGTCCCTATCTCTTCTTTGAGCTCGCGCAAAAGCGCTTCTCGAGGTGTTTCGCCCTCATCGATTCCGCCTTGCGGAAATTGCCAAGCGTCTTTGACGTCTGTACGTTTGCCGATAAAAAATTCACAAAGCATTGGATAACGCGGTGAAAGGATTACGGCAGCGACATTTGGGCGATAATTCGCAAGTTTGTTCATCGCAACCTCCTTCAACTCCTTTTTGGGTAACGCATTATAGAATAAGCGAGGTAAATTTCTTCTGATAAAGAGGATTGTGTGCTGCTTTATATCCATATCCCTTTTTGTGATTCCAAATGCGGCTATTGCGCATTTGCGTCATTTGTTGCACCAACCTCGCTGCATGCGCCCTATTTTGCTGCATTGCATCGCGAGCTAGACCATAGACTCGCGCCACACATGCGCTTTAGCTCGCTCTTTGTTGGTGGTGGGACACCCAATGTCGTCAATGAAAGTTTCTATATCCCGCTGCTTGAGCGACTTTTGCCCTATCTTCGCAACGATTGCGAGCTCTCAATGGAGCTCAACCCCAATCATCTCACGTCCCATTTTATCGCAACAATACGTGCGCTAGGATTCAATCGAATCTCGCTTGGAGCACAGAGTTTTTGCAAACAAAAGCTCAAGTGGCTCATGCGCAAACACGAGCCACAAAGCATCTTCGCGGCATGCGACAACCTGTATCGCGCTGGTTTTACAAATCTCAATGTTGATGTCATCTACAACACACCTTTCGATTCTTACGACAATCTTGTTTTTGAAGCCCAAAATCTCGCAAAATTGCCACTCAACCATGTTTCGGCTTATGCGCTTAGTATCGAAGAAGGCAGCACATTTTTTGCAGAGGGACGTCGTGCTGCAAATGATGGCGAGGAACTCTGCAAGCTGCTTGCAAATCTTGGCTTTGCGCAATACGAAGTCAGCAATTATGCACGAAACGACAAATATTGTCAGCACAATCTCGGATATTGGCAGCACAAAGATTATCTTGGAATCGGCGCAAGCGCCGTGAGTTTTTGCTCCCAACAAAGAACACGTAGCACAAACGCAAAGACATTGCGAGATTACCTCGCAAACCCGCTATGGCAAGATGTCGAGATTCTGAATGCACAAGATGTGCGATTCGAGCAGCTTTTTTTGGGATTGCGCTGCTGCTATGGCGCGCCCAAAGCGCAATGCAATGCACAGAATCTGCAGATTGCGTTGCAAGAAAATCTCGTACATTGCGAGAATGAACGCGTTGTTGCCAATAATTTTTTTCTTGCCGATTCACTCGCGCTGTTTTTAGAATCTTAGGACAAAACAAGCCCCACAGGGCAATGGTCGCTTCCGAAAACTTCGGGATAAATCAGCGCGTCCACAAGCCGCGCGCGCAGCACATCAGAGCACAAAAAATAGTCAATCCGCCAGCCGACATTATTTGTCCGCGCCTTGCCCATATAGCTCCACCATGTATAAGCGCCAGTTTGGTCGGGATAGAAATGGCGAAAAGTATCGACAAATCCTGCTTGCAATAGTTCTGTCATCTTGCCCCTCTCTTCATCAGTGAAGCCCGCGTTGCGGCGGTTTTGTTTTGGATTCTTCAAATCGATTTCGGTATGGGCAACATTCAAATCACCGCACACAATCACGGGCTTTTGCAATTCGAGTTGTTTCAGAAAATGCCGAAAGTCATCTTCCCATTCCATACGATAATCCAGCCTCTCGAGCTCACGTTTGGCGTTTGGCGTATAGACATTCACAAGGAAAAAATCATCAAACTCGGCGGTGATGATGCGCCCTTCTGTGTCATGGTGGGCAATCCCCATATCATACACGACAGAGAGTGGCGCAATCTTGCTACACAGCACAACACCTGAATAGCCGCGCTTTTGTGCCGAGTTCCAGAAAACATGATAACCCTCAAACACAAATTCGGCTTGTTCGGGCTGCATTTTTGATTCCTGAATGCAAAACACATCGGCATTTGCAGCATGGAAAAAATCCATAAACCCCTTGCCAACGCACGCGCGCAAACCATTGACATTCCACGAAATGAGCTTCATTCTTTGCTCCGCTTCACCATCGCGCCAAGCGCGCTCAACTTTTCTTCGATTCGCTCATAACCTCTATCAAGGTGGTAGATTCTGTGGATTCGACTTTCGCCTTCGGCAATGAGCGCAGCGAGAACGAGCGCGCTGCTCGCGCGCAAATCAGTCGCCATGACATCAGCGCCAAACAATGTCTGCCGCCCAAAAATACGCGCCTTGTTGCCCTCAAGTTCGATTTTTGCACCCATGCGCTGCAACTCAACAGCGTGCATGAACCGATTCTCAAACAGGCGCTCCTCGATGAGCGTCTCCCCCTCTGCTTGCGTTGCAAGCGCCATGAATTGCGCCTGCAAGTCGGTTGGAAAACCGGGATATTCTGCCGTGTGCAGCTCAAAAGATGCAATCTTGTTGCAGGGCAGAATCCGCACAAAGTCATCACCCGTTTCGATTCCAAAGCCGATTGTGCGCAAAAGGTCGAGGATTGTATGCAGATGTTCCACGCAAACATGCGAAAGTGTGATGTCAGAATTGGTGATAGCACCCGCGCAGAGGTATGTTCCAGCTTCGATTCTATCACTAATCACGGAAATAGGCGCGAGATTCAATAGCTCGCCTCCGCTGCCCTCAATCGTAAGCTTGTTTGTGCCAATGCCACAAATCCCAACGCCAGAATCGCGCAGCACCTCACAGAGCTGCACAACTTCAGGCTCGCATGCAGCATTTTGAATCGTTGTTGTACCCTTTGCAAGTGCCGCTGCCATCACAACATTCTCTGTGCCCGTCACGGTGATTTTATCAAAATCAATCACCGCGCCCTTCAATCCTTTGGGCGCTTTTGCGTTGATATAGCCCGATTGAATGCGAATCTCCGCGCCCATTTTCTCAAACGCGCGCAAATGCAAATCGACAGGGCGCGCTCCAATCGCACAGCCACCGGGCAAGGACACTTCACAATGCCCAAAGCGCGCGAGCAAGGGTCCAAGGACAAGAATGCTTGCGCGCATTTTACGTACAATATCATACACTGCCTTTGTCTCGCGCACACCGAGCGTCTCGACAAATGCTTCACCATTTTGCATGCTCGTTTCTGCCCCCAAGCGCGAAAGCAATGAGAGAAAGGTTACAATATCAACAACATTGGGTAGATTTGTCAGCTGCACAC
Organism: uncultured Helicobacter sp.; assembly: GCA_947177485.1. Classification (GTDB taxonomy): domain Bacteria; phylum Campylobacterota; class Campylobacteria; order Campylobacterales; family Helicobacteraceae; genus NHYN01. Next base: position 18,333 of record CAMWUR010000003.1, on the reverse strand, counting down.
GATTTTTGGCAAGCAGTGTTGCACCCAAAAGTGGTAGAGACGCGTTTTTTGAGCCTGAAATGCGTACATTCCCAGACAGCTTGCGCCCTCCAGCAATCCACAAAAAATCCATCATTTTCCTTTTGTTCTGCCTTTATTTTTTGGCTTTTTGCCGCGCCTTGAGCGAGCCACCAATCGCGCGCTCAATATCTTTTTTAAAGTCTCGATTCTGATTGCCAAGAGTTTCGCTAAACTTCGAAACTTTGTCAATCTCAAAATATTCAAGCAAGGCAATATCGGAGATAAAGCGAATCCGTTTTTGAAAGTCTGTCCCCTTTGGGTCAAGCCCCTTGAAATTGGCAAAATATTTATTGAATGAATCAAATGCCATTTGCTTGTCTTCATTACTGCTATCAGCACGAATCAAGTTTTGGAGAAAATCAATATTTTGGAGCTTTGTTTCAAGCGCGTTTGCGAGGGCTTGCTCGGCACGAATCTTTTTCATAAGCAGCACAAGCCATGTGATGAGGATTGTGGGAAAGCCAACGAGTGTTACCAAAAACCAGACAAGGAGATAGAATTTTATATCATACACATGCACTCCTAGTGATATTTTGTATAAAATTCATTCGTTGCCTCAACAAAGCCGCTCACACTGCCACAATCATAGCGTCTGCCGCAAAACTTGTAGGCAAGCACCATGCCGCTTTTGCATTGCGCTAGTAATGCGTCAGTGATTTGAATCTCGCCATTCTTGCCCGGTGATGTGTGCCGCAAAATCTCGAAAATATCGGGCGTGAGGATATAGCGCCCAATCACGGCGAGATTGCTCGGCGCTTCGGATTCTTTTGGCTTTTCAATCATATTATCCACCATAAAGATTCTATCATCAATCTCCTTGCCACTAATCACGCCATATTTACTCACCTCGCTCATCGCGACTTCTTCAATCGCGACAACCGAGCAACGATAACGTTCATAGACTCTTGTCATCTGCGCAAGCACGTTTTCACCATCGGGATTATCACACAAATCATCAGCAAGAATCACGGCAAAGGGCTCATTGCCAATCAACGTTTGCCCACACAAAATGGCATGCCCTAGCCCTTTCATCTCGATTTGGCGCGTATAGGAGAACGTGCATTGTTGGATAATGCTGCGAATCTCGGCAAGCCGACTTTCCTTGTCGCTACCCTTAATTTGCTGCTCAAGCTCATAGCTGATGTCGAAATGGTCTTCAATCGCGCGCTTGCCACGCCCCGTTACAATCGCCATTTGTGTCATACCCGCTGACAAGGCTTCTTCGACACCATACTGAATGAGCGGTTTGCTCACAATCGGCAACATCTCTTTGGGCATTGCCTTGGTTACGGGCAAAAACCGCGTGCCATAGCCTGCGGCTGGGAATAAACATTTTTTTATCATCTCTCCTCCTCCACGACAAGGCGCAATGTCGTGTCATAGCACACACGCACATTGCCGCCTTTTTTGAGCTTGCCAAAGAGAATCTCTTCGCTTAATGGCTGCTTGATATGCTTAGCAACAACGCGTTCGAGCGGGCGAGCACCAAGCTCTTCGTCATATCCCTGTTTAGCGAGATAATCCACGGCGGAATCCTCGAGTGTGAGAACGACAGATTTTGTCGCAAGCTGAATGTTGAGGTCGTCAATCACTTTACGCACGATTTGTTTGAGATTGTCCAAACACAATGGTGCAAAATGAATGATGTGGTCAAGTCGATTGCGAAATTCGGGCGAAAACGTCTGCTTCATCGCTTCATCACGGCGCGCAATCGCTGTTTTTTTGAATCCCACAATGCCTGATTCTTGAGAACCGACATTTGATGTCATGATAAGAATCGTGTGGCTAAAGTCTGCCTTTCTGCCATGGTTGTCTGTGAGACTCGCATTGTCCATAATCTGCAACAAGATATTCACGACATCAGCATGCGCCTTTTCGATTTCATCGAGCAAGAGGAGCGTGTGCGGGTGCTTGCGAATCGTCTCGACAAGAAGCCCTCCCTCCTCATAGCCCACATAGCCCGCCGGCGAACCGATGAATTTCGACACGCTATGCTTTTCCATATATTCGCTCATGTCGATTCGTTCAAAATGGATACTAAGCTCACGTGCAAGCTCACGGGCGAGCTCTGTTTTGCCCACACCTGTGGGACCGGCGAAAAGAAAAGCGCCAACGGGGCGATTGGGCGCATTCAGCCCCGCGCGCGTGCGCTTGAGAGAATCCACAAGGCTAGAAATCGCATCGTCTTGCCCAAAAATGCGCTTGGAAAGATTGTCTGCAAGATGATACAAAACGGCGGCTTCATCGCTGCTCACATTGATTTCGGGAATCTGCGCGAGCTTGCTAATCACACATTCGATGTCGCTTGCATCAATCGTTTCGCGCGCATTCAAGCGCGCGAGCGCTCCAGCCTCATCAATCACATCAATCGCCTTGTCGGGCAAAAACCTATCAGCGATGTAGCGACTCGACAGCGCAACGGCACGTTCGAGTGCTTGCTCTGTGTAACGCACATGATGATGCGATTCGTAACGTCCGATGAGTCCCTGCAGAATCTGCACAGCCTCGCTCTGTGTGGGCTCTTTGACGTCGATTTTGATGAATCGGCGCGACAAGCCTTTGTCTTTCTCAAAAAATTGGCGATATTCGCTGTATGTGCTCGCACCGATAATGCGCAACGTGCCGTCCGTGAGAGAGGGTTTGAGGATATTGGACGCATCAAGGCTGCTCTCCTTGCTTGTCCCTGCGCCAACGAGTGTGTGGATTTCATCGATGAATAGAATCGCATTCTCATGCTCTTCGAGCTCAAGAACGAGCGATTGTAGCCGTTCCTCAAAATCGCCACGATAGCGCGTCCCTGCAATCAGTGAGCCCATGTTGAGCGCGAAAATCTCGGTGTTCCATAGCATACAATCATGCAGCGCGGCGAGTGCGAAACCCTCAACAATGGCTGTCTTGCCCACGCCCGCTTCACCGATGAGCAGCGGATTGTTTTTCTTGCGGCGCGCTAAAATTTCTTTGATTCGCCCAACCTCAAAATCACGTCCAATGACATGATCGAGTTTGCCACGTTTGGCAAGATGTGTGAGATTTGTGCAATACAAATTGAGCGCCGAAAGTGGCTTCTTGTCTTTGGGTGCTTCGTCTTCGCCTTGCGTCTTTTGTGCACGCAAACGTTGCTTGATAAGGCTTGTGCTTTCCTCGCTCTGCTTGTATTGCATACGTGGAATCGGGTGGAATTGTGCAATCTTTTGCCAGAACAAAACGCCTTTTTGGTTGCTGCAGCACAACTCTGTGGCATAGATTCGCAAAATCTGCCCACAAAGAGTCTCTTGCCTGTCATAGAGTGCGAGCACAATAGGCATAATTGCAATTTCGAGCGAACCATCATTTGCATGCTTGTGCATGAGCTGCTCGAGCTCCTTTCCACTCAACTTCATGTCCAAATGTTGCAACTTATTTTGCTCGATATTTTTCTTGAAATCCACGATTTCAGAGAAATATTTCCCCTCGAACAAATCAGCAATCACCTGCCCAAATGGTCGCGGTTCTGCGCCCGAAGGCTCATAGCCATGCCGCACTTCGAGCATGACTTCGAGCAAGTCGGGCGATGGCGCAAGAACATCTTTAAAGTGTTCATTGTTTGGCTTGTTGGTGCGATGAAAATTGGCATTCAGCTCCTCTTCGAGCAAATCGATAATCATCTGTGACGTCACATCGGGCGCGGTAAAAAGGTATTCAAACGCGGGGCTTTTGAGCAGAACAAGTAAGAGATGTTCACACAAAACAAATCCATCGTTGCGCTCTTGTGCTATCTGAATTGCACGTTCAAAGATGGATTCGCGCATGACTAAAAAAAAACGTTCATCATCATACATCATCGTTCCTCTAACAATACGCGCAATGGATACCCCTCAATGCTCGCACGGCGGTGCGTCAAGTCTTTCTTTGCGCGCGCCACCTCATAACTATATATGCCCGCAATGCCGCGACCTTCATTGTGAACCTTGAGCATAAGATTAATCGCGTCTTCATTGTTTTTATCAAAAATTTCCATAAGGATTCGCACCACAAAATCCATGCTCGTAAAATCATCGTTTAGCAAAACAACAGCCCAACGTGATGTTTTGCAAAGCTTAAGCTGCTCGAGAATTGTTGTTTTTATCTCGGTTGCCAAGTCCTATTCCTGCTCTAAATCCATCGCGTCTTGGAGTTTGACACACACAATACACGAAAGCAGGTTTTTATGCGCATTACCTGCTTTAAATTCGCGATACCCGCTCGAAGGCTCAACGGCGACAAAATATGTCGAGCCATCGTTAAACACAATCGTTTCTTTGATAGATTTGGGATTGCGAAAGTCGATTTTGCCTTCGAGGTTGAGGTCGTCAATCGCAATCTCCTTTGTTGTCGCAATGATTCGTTTGTCTTGGTCAACAAAGCATGCGAAGATGTCATTGCCCTTTGGCTCATTCTGTGTTTGCTTCTCAGATTTATCAGATTTTTCGGTTTTTTCTTGCTCCTCTTCGGACGTATTCTCGGCGACATAGATAGCAAAATCTTCTTGCACAGCAAATTGTAAAATTTCGGCAATCTCTTTCATGTCAATCACAAAGGCGATTCCACCCAAGAATTGATTGTCCATATAAAGCGGCGCCATCATCGTATAGCTTGGTTGTGTAACACCGCTAAACTGCGGAACTTCAAAAGGTGAAAAATAGTAGCGATTCGAGTTTATCATATTACGCAAAGCCATCACGGCTTCGGTCGAGACCGTGTGGTGCGTGCCTTTGATGAGATGTGAATTGGCAACAACGGCGCCGCCTGCTGTGAATAGCACGATGTCGCCATAAGATTTGTAGGCTTTGTTGATTTCCTCAAGCTTGGCAATAACTTTGTGTGTATCGCTTGTTTCGACTTGAGAAAACATATAGTTGTGAAGATATTGCGCAAAAAGCTTTGAACGCGCAATCCAGCGGCAATCGTTGGATTTTTCGTAGAAATAGTGGTCGAGAAGCTGCGTTGACGAATAGGCGACTTGGCTTGTGAGGCGATAAATCGTTTGAAACATGTTCTTTTGGAGATTTTGAATCGAATCGATACACAGCGCGCTAATTTGGTCGCTCAATAGGCGGATATTGTCCAAAATGGGATTGAGCGCATACGAACGACTCTTGCTCGCGATAATCTCGCCATTAATCACGACATCACCGAGATTCTCGCGGATATTCTCGACTTCGGTAATCACCACATCGAGCGTACCCGTGCGCAAAGACGAATTCCACAAGAGTTCTTTGGTTGTCTGCATATCCTCTTCTTTTTCTTTGCTGCTGCGGCGCGTATCGAATGCAACTTGCAGCGGAACGAGCCGATAAAATGTCCATCTTGAAACAATCGAAGCATTGTATTTGGGGTCTTTTGTGCGCCAACATGCCGCAAAGGCAAGCTTTTTACCGACATCGAGAAAATGATAATTTTCTTTTTGATTCATATGCACCGTTTCACCCACAGGGAATCGATGTTCATTGTCAGAATAGACGATACGATTCTTTTCGTCCAAAATGAGTATGATGGTTTGTGGGAGATAATATTTGATAAGTTCGCAAAGCTGCTTTGCTTCATCTTGAAAATCAAAAAGCGTAATCAACGCACCAAGCACACCCGAATCATTTTTGATAGGTGCGATATTCACAAGCATTTCGTTCGTGTTGCTGCCGATGTTCAAATGTGTCACGGTCTCGACAGGTTCACCGCTTTGCAAAACATCTTTGAGCGCGCCATTATCGATAATATCAACATTGGTCGGCTTTGCCGAAACAAGAATCTTGCCCGACATATCCACAATCAAGACATTATGGTAGAGCGTGTAGAGTTCGATGTATTGATGTAGATGGTCACGTAATGCGTCCAAGATTTCATGTTTGCGTGCATTATCGCCCACAAACAGATTCTGAAAACGACTACTTTGCGCCAAAGAGAGCGTGTCGAGCCGCCGTTCGGAGACGGTGTGTACCAAAATCCCTGCCATAATCCCCACAGAAGCGCTCGCTTCGTGATAGCAACTGCCAAAAAGATGCTCGATGAGAGTATTAATCAACCCTTCTTGCAAAGTATTGAACTGCTTTTGCGTGTCTTCCATGAAGTTGAAAAGATTCTCCGCAATGTCTAATGAACTGATTTTACCTGTGAGTGTCGTCTTGCCAAGCAAAGAATTTAACGATGAAAATTGGGTGCGATAATGCCCAATATTGGGCATGTAGGCATTTAGCATATTCACGGTTTTTGTATCCATAATGATTTCAATCACTCCCTCTACCGATTTTCAAAGCATACAAAAAGCTCCGATAATGGTATTTTATCTTTTTTAGTTTAAAATTGCGTTTGAAAACCAACTTTCACTAGCAAAAGTGAGGCGAATGTGCTTTTTATCTCTGCAACCAACACGGGCATGGGCAAAACAACCGCGACATTGCGGCTGCTGCGGCTTTTGCGAGAGCGCGGCTTTGCTCCGCTGTGTTGCAAACCGCTCGAAACAGGCGTACAAGACCCGACAAAAACTGACTTTGCAGCGCAATACGTTTGCTTGCAATCGCTTGGAATCGTGCAGCATTATCAAGCCCAAAAACATGGCAACGTACAGATTCTGCGAAACGCTCAAAGCCTCTGCGCACAAAGCTTTGCCCTACCCGCTTCGCCCTTTGTGAGCGCGCTTGCCGAAGGCAAGCACATCGTACCCGATTCGATTCTGCGCTTTGTGCAAGAGTTTGCAACCCTTGCAGGCAAAGAACCTCTGCTCATCGAGGGTGCAGGCGGATTGTTTGTGCCCATTTGCCATGATTATTTTATCCTCGATTATATCAAAGAACTTGGGGCACGCGTGCTACTCGTTTCGAGTGGAATCCTTGGTGAACTCAACACAATCTGCCTAAGTCTTGAAGCCATGCAGCGGCGCGCAATCGAATCCTTTGTGTGGATTAACCCCAAAAACACAGACGAACATGCAGACTTTTTGCGCCTAAGCGAACCCTTTTTGCAAGCCGCACAGATTCCTTATTATGTCGCGCAAGAGGGCTTGCAACACATCGCGCGCGAGCTTTGCGAGGAGCAACAATGAGAATCGGCGCATGCATTTTGGGCTTGCTCGTTGCATTCTTTGCGGCATGCAGCACAAGCCCCGAGATTCCAGACAAAAGCACAAACGAGCCGCCACCGACATATTCTGTGCAAGTTGGAAGCTTCAAAAACCCCAACAACGCATGGCGCTTTGTCGATGTGCTCAATCAAAAGGGGCTTGATGCGTTCTTATTCAAATCCAAACAAACCTATAAAGTACGTTTTGGCAATTACACCACAAAAGCAGAGGCAACAAAAGCCGCAAAGGCGCTCAAAGCGCAAGGATTCTTTGATGATTTCTTTGTTGTTGCACCCGTGCGCAAACGTCCAGAAGAATCGAGTTTGCGGCTTAGTCTCTATGATAGCTCGTATGGCTACATCGGCGTGCCCTACAAATGGGGCGGTCAAGATGCCGATGGATTCGATTGCAGTGGGCTCACGCACACAATCTATCGGTTGAATGGAATCACAATCCCACGCACCTCGCTCGAGCAATTTCGCGCGGGACGTTTTGTTTCGAAACAAAATTTGCGCATAGGCGACCTTGTGTTTTTTGCCACAAAACGCAAGCAAATCAACCATGTCGGAATCTATGTTGGCAATGATACATTCATTCACGCGCCAAGTCGCGGTAAAACGGTGCGCGAAGCAGACCTCAACGCTGATTTTTGGAAAAAGACATACAAGGGCAGCAGACGATTCTTCTAGCCCCCCGTTTTATAGAATGCGCGCGTGCTGCTTGTGCTTTCACAGCTCCAACGATTCTTCTCGGGCTTTTGACGCAAAGCCTGCTCAATCGCTTTGCGAATCGATTCTTTGTCGCCTGTGCGCAAAATCTCGCGCACATTCACAGCATCTTCATGATAGAGACAGGGCACAATGAGCCCTTCGGCACTCAAACGCACACGATTGCACGACACGCAAAAATCATCATTATGTGGCGCAATGATTCCAAACAATGTGCCGCAAGGAAGCGCATAGATTCGCGCTGGACCGCTTTGTTCAACAAACTCAAATGTAAAGCGCGAGCGCAAAGCTTGCAAAATCTCGCGCTCGCTTAAGCCGCGTATGGCGCGCGCATGCGTGTTTTCCATAAATTCAATATAGCGCAACATCACCTTCTTTTGCCGCGCAAAGTCGAGCATGTCACAGAGTTCGTCCGCATTCACGTCCACAATCGGGACCATATTGAGCTTGACGCGCAAACCAGCAGCGATTGCAGCATCGATTCCACAGAGAATCTTGCTCAAAACGCGTTTTTTGCTCATGATTTCGATACGCTCTTCATGCAAAGAATCCAGCGAAACATTCACACGTGCAAGCCCAGCAGCACGCAATTTTTGGGCATAGTGTTGCAGATAGAATCCATTTGTTGTGAGCGCCAAATCAATCTGTGGTGCATAGCGCATGATTGCAGCGATGAAATCGCACAAATCTTTGCGCAACAGCGGCTCGCCACCTGTGATGCGAATCTTGCGCACGCCTCCATCGATTGCAACTTGCACAAAAACAAGGAGCTGCTCAAATGGAATCTCCTCATCATCTGCAAAATCTTCGGGCGTATCGGGCATGCAATATTGGCAACGAAAATTGCATTGCTTTGTAACGGAAAGCCGCAGATAATCGACTTTGCGATTGTATGAATCAATAAACATTTTAGGATTTGCCCCGCTTTCATAGAGTTTGCGCTAAAATAGCGAGAAATTTCTAAGGATTTGGTTAAAGAGTTGGTAGCAGCAATCCTTCTTTGTGGCGGGCAAAGCCGCCGAATGGGACAAGACAAGGCAAAACTGCCCTTTGGTGAGAGCAGCTTGCTTGCGTATCAAGCACAAAAACTTCATGATTGTGGGCTTTTTGCACAGATTTTTGTCTCGACCAAAGAGCCGCGCGCACCGCTTTGTGGCACAGAACAGATTCTAGACAACACTGCCCTAAGCTCGCCGCTTGTGGGGCTACACAGCGCATTATCGCGCTCGCCTTCAGTGCTCAATTTCGTGCTAGCAGTCGATTGCCCTTTTGTGCAAATCAGCACGATTGAGACATTGCTCGACATCGCGACAAACACACAAACAGATGCTGTTTTTTGCGCTGATAGTGCGCATCTGCACCCTCTGATTGGAATCTATCGCAAAAGCGCGCTAACAGGCATTCAAACCATGCTCGCACGGCACATCTTGCGCTTGCAAGCAATTACGCAATTTTGCACATTTCAGATTCTACATTGCAGCCCAAACCAAACGACAAATTGCAACACACCGCAAGACTATCAGAAAGCACAAAAACTTCTAGGAGAGATTTATGGCAGATGATGACGACAAAACCGAAGAACCGAGCGCGCGCAAACTCGAAAAAGCCCGCGAAGAAGGCAATGTCCCCAAAAGCCCTGAAGTCGTGGGATTCTTTGGGCTTTTGGTGGGTTTTATTCTCATCTATGTCCTCTTTGGCTATCTGCTCGACCGCTGCCGCAACATCTATGCCTTTGCAATGAGCCTGATTGGCGTGAATATGACGATTCCCAACGTCATCTCGATTACTCTGCGCTTTATCCAAGAGCTTGCGCTCACAGTTGCGCCCTTTTTTATCGCGCTCATGCTTGTTGGAATCTTTAGCAATGTCGGACAATTCGGATTTCTCCTAAGCTCCAAGGCTATCAAATTCAATATTGCAAAAATCAATCCCGTGAGCGGATTCAAGAATCTCTTCTCCATCAAAAAACTCACAGACGGATTCTTACTTACAATCAAAGTTCTCACCGCGTTTGGCATTGGATTTTGGGTGTTTTCTCTATTTGTGGGCGAGCTCACAACCGTCGCGCTCTTTTCGCTCGGCGACCAAATGCGCTGGTTTGCCGACAAAGTATTGATTCTTGTTGCCGTGCTCCTCTTGTTTTTCTTTGTCATGAGCGCGATTGATTATGTGATTAAGCGGCGGCGCTATTTTAAAAGCCTACGTATGACAAAAAACGAAGTCAAAGATGAATTCAAACAACAAGAAGGAAACCCCGAAGTCAAGCGCAAGATTCGACAGCTGATGTTTCAAGGCGCGCGCAAACGTATGATGCAGCAAGTGCCAAGCGCAAATGTTGTGATTACCAACCCCACGCATTACGCTGTTGCGTTGCGATTCAAGCCGCCTGAAGACCGAGCACCTGTGATGGTTGCAAAAGGCGTCGACCACCTCGCCATGCGCATCAAAAAAATTGCGCATGAAAATGATATTGTGATTGTCGAAAATGCGCCGCTTGCGCGGCAGCTGTATAAAGAAGTCGATATTGACCAGATGATTCCTGAAACCTTCTTCAACGCTGTGGCAAATGTTTTTGTGTATGTCCAACGCGTGAATGAGGAGCGCGAGCGCATGCAGAGGGGATTTTGAGCAAGCATTCCATATTTGTCACGTCTTATGTTAGCGAGAAGTTGTAGATAGCTGTTGGCAGGATTCCTGCCATCGCGAGTTTAAGCCCGCGATTCAAAGAGTTGCACATCATTGTGTGCGACTCTTGTGCGTATTTCTTCAACAACGGGTGCGAGCGCATTGTGGTCGGTGGAATCCTCTTGCTGTTTGTTGCGCGTTTCCTCGAGTTCTTCTTTGAGTTCTTTAGCTTTTTGGGCAAATCGTTCGTCCATTTCCTCGCGCATTTTTTTCATTTTTTCAAGCTTCTTTTTCAATTCCACATCCGTAGATTGAATATCATTAAAAATGTTTGTCGTGTTCTCTGCTTGAGAATCATCGGGAATGTTTATCTGATTCAAGGCACTTCTTTCAACTTTCAGAATCGCTTGGTCAATATCATAGATAAGCTGTTGCATGTCGCCACCATACAGTTCGGCAAGCTGCTCGATATGCCCATCAAAATTTTTGTCCATTTCGAGAAAAGCATTCAACGTATCCTCCAATGTTTCCGAAGTTGTGCTATGAACGACACCTTTAACATATCTATCGACAGATACATCTGTGGCAGATACATCATCATAGGAAAAATTTACAATAGCTGTTTTTAAATCTCTCAATTCACTACCTTCTACGCGACCATTTTTATCACTATCCGCCTCGACAAAATTCTGTTGGTAGGCAATATCGCCAAACCATCCACCCACAAACGCTTCTGCTTTGCCGTTGAGGCGAATCACGCCATCTTCGCGCGCATAGAAGTCTTTTGTATCAAATTGTCCCTTGAGTTTGTTGAGGTTTTCTTTGGAAAGATTCAGAGTGATTCTTTGATTTGTCTTTGGGTCGTTGAACATCACCGCGACAGAATCCTCGATATTGTCTGTTCTATCGCTCATACGAACTTGATTTGCGCGCATCAACGTGGCAATGTTGGTCAGCCCATTTGCCCTATCCTGCCGCTCCTCTTCTGCCAATGTTTCGCTGCTACGACTCATCAAGCGCGTCTGCATTGCAGAATACAAAGTATTATGACCTACATTATAATGCTTGAGCATTCCAACCATTGCCATACTCCTTAGGGATTAAAATGTACTTTTTTTCCCGCTAAAGGACCTTTAGCAAAGCCACGAATATTGCCGAGAGGCACCGCCCACAACCTGCGCTTCCTCTGCTGCATTGAGAACAACAACGCCCACGCTCTGCTCGCTCAACATGCCCTGTGTTGCGGCAGAGATAAGGTCAAGCTCGGTTGCGCCCGAATCTGCGAGCGCGACTCCACTGATAGTCGCCGCAGCGACAAAGCTGATAAGAACTTTATTCATGAAAGCCTCCTGTATAACAAGATAGACGACCGAAGTACATCAGCTATTACCATATCGGTTATTTGTAAATGTTTTTAAACAAAATCCGCACAAACCCCCTCACCCCCCAAACGTCTTTTTCATATCAATCACATACCGAAACTTCGCCTGTCCGCTTGTGAGCTTTTCATAAGCCTCATCGATTCTATCTCCCGTGATGATTTCTGTCTCGGGATAGATTTTGTGTTTGAGCGAAAAATCAAGCATTTCTTGTGTCTCTTTCATTCCACCAATTAGCGAGCCATAGACCTTTTTCCCCGCAGCAAACACAAGCCGCGTGAGGTCAATCTTGAGATTCTCACTCGCTGGCGGTAAGCCGACAATCGCCATTTCGCCGCCAAATTTGAGCAGCTCGGCATACGCGTTGATGTCATAGGCTGTTGGAATCGTGGAGATGATGAAATCAAATCGTTCCTTTACACCCTTTGTGTCGGTATAGAGTGCCTTTGCCCCTAGTTCTAGCGCCTCTTTTTCCTTGTTGCGATTGCGCGCAAACACACTGACTTCTGCGCCCATTTTGAGCGCGTATTTCAACGCCATCACGCCTAGCCCGCCAAATCCAGCCACAGCGACTTTATCACCCGCCTTGACATTGCTAAAGCGAATCGGCGAATAGGTCGTAATCCCCGCACAAAGCAAGGGCGCAACCTTTTCAAGCGGCGCATCTTGCGGGACATTCACGGCAAATTTTTCGCTCACCACGATATTATTAGAATATCCGCCATACGTGGGCTCATTGTCATGGAAGCAATCGTGGCAATCATAGGTGAAGACGCATTTGCCATTTTCACAAAACTGCTCTTGGCTTCTTTTGCACGCTTCGCATTCACCGCAGCTATTGACCATACAGCCCACGCCGGCATAATCGCCGATTTTGAATTTGCTGACCTTTGCGCCCACGGCAACCACGCGCCCGGCGATTTCGTGCCCGGGCACCATTGGGAAGATTCCCTTGTGCCACTCCTCGCGCGCGCTGTGAATGTCGCTGTGGCAAATTCCTGCGAAGAGAATCTCAATCAGAATGTCGTTTTCACCGAGTGCGTGGCGCGAAAACGAGAAAGGGCGAAAACGTGAATCCTTGGAATCCACAGCAAATCCTTGCGCGCTAATGCGCTGTTTGTTGGCAATTTCATTGAGTTGTTGTTGCATTCTGTACTCCTTCATTTGAACATATTTGGTAATGATACAACCTGATAGCTACTCTTTGTCAAGAGATTTGAGATTTTTATCTGCCCCTCATCATTCTAAAAACTAATACACCACATTCAACCTCTCTTTAAATTGTGCATCAAGGTTTAAAAAAGACTCCAAATTTATATCCGCAAAGCCATCAAGATAAATATATTCATCACTTGTTTTTGCTAAAGTTTCAAGCACTCCTTTATCACATTCTATGCAAAAGTAGGAATCCTCGCATTTATAGAGTTTGTCCTCTATCACTACTTGCAAAGTTTGACTTAGGGTTTTGCCCGCAGATAAGGCTAGATTAATTGCTTTATCTAAGGCGCTTAAATCTGCATTGGCTTCAAGCTTGAGTGAGGTTTCATCACCGATAAGTTCGGGTTTAGATTCTAGGGTAAAAATATTCAAGCAAATATTAGCATTTATTTTCTTTGCTGCTCGTTTCACCCTCTCTATCGTAATATCGCTAATTGTGGGATTTTCACTCCCTAGCTCCTTTTTGCAAAAATCATAGGCAGTTTTGCTTTTATCCTCATTAATAGGCTCATCAATTTGCACGAGAATAAATTGCCGATTGCCCTTATCCTCTACGTTAATCTCCATTACCGCTTGGGCGGTTGTCCCACTCCCTGCAAAAAAGTCTAGGATAATGTCGGGTTCATTGTTTAAATTTGGTATAACTGCGAAATTTAACAAATGTCTTATTAATTTTGTTGGTTTAGGAGTATCAAATATTTTATCACCAAATAATTCTTTTATTTCTTTGGTTGCATCAGCATTTAATGTTAAATTATAAAAAATTGAAGGTGGCACTAAATTTGAATCAATATCTACATAATGCTTATAATAAACCTTATCGTTTGATTTAAAAATAATTTCATTGCGTTCAAGTCTTGTTAAAAATGTGGATTCTGCCATTTTCCATTGGTGTTTATCACCTTTTAAAATTTTGCCATTAGGAAGTTGTATATCATAATGAAGTCCTGCACTATCCTGCAAAGCTGTATCATTCAATGGTTTTTCAAGGTAATACCCCTTATCGTCTTGCTTATATTGTTTAAGATTAGTTCGCTCAATTCCATTTGTAACTAATAAATCAATATTTTTAGCATAAGAGAGTATATAGTCTTGTTCTACTGCTATATGCTTAGAATCGTTCCCTCCACCCGCTCTTTTTCGCCAAATAATATTAGCTACAAAATTCTCCTCCCCGAAAATTTCATCGCACAGAATCTTTAAATTCGCTTGTTCGTTATCATCAATAGAGATAAAAATCACGCCATCCTCTTTAAGCAAATCCCTTGCAAGTTTAAGACGCGGCAAGATGAAGCAAAGCCAACCACTATGAGATTTGCTCCCTGTGATATTGCGAAAGAATTGCAAGGTTTCAGATTCTACCTCATTGCCCTCCTCATCGATTTCAAGTAAGCCTACTTCTCGTAAAATCTCTTGATAATCTGCTCTAAAATTATCGGGATAAATAAAATCATCATTTCCTGTGTTATAGGGCGGGTCAATATAAATCATTTTGATTTTTTCACTATAGGCGGATTTGAGGAGTTTGAGTGCGTCAAGATTATCGCCTATGATAAGGGTATTTTTTGTTTGCGATTCATCTTTTAAAGAAACTTTGTTTTGAGATTCTTCAGCCTTGCTTTGCAAGACTTCAGAATGACAAGAGGAATTGGCTAAAGATTCAGAATGACAAGATGGGAAGCCATTAGAACGACAATTTCTCTCTTTGTCATGTTGAGGCTTTGAAAAAGCCGAAACATCTCTATTATCTTTATGAGATTCTATATTTTGGGATTCTTCAGTCGCTCTTGCTCCTTCAGAATGACAAGAGGAGTTGGCTAAAGATTCAGAATGACAAGGGGAAGATTTAGAATAACAAAATGTTTCTTTATGTTTTAGCACTTTTTGGCAAGGGGTGGTGTAAAGCGCGTTTGCTAGTCCTTTGCCTGTGAAAGTGAGCTCATAGCCTTGTGCGTTGCTTATATCCTTGCCTAATAGCGCAGCAATGGCATTTAAGCTTGCTTGCCCCTCTTTTATCGTCTCTGGGAAGTGTGTTTGAAGCATTGCAAAAAGTGAATGAGGATTTTCAGTGCTATCAAGAATTTTTATGCCTTTTTGTATCGCTTGTTGTTTGTCTATCATACTTTATCCTTTAATGCGGCTTGAATGGTATCAAGCAAGGTTTGTTTGTTGATTCGTGTGGTAAAAATCACTTTGGTGTTTTTGAGGTTTTGTTGCAAGGATTCAAAAAATCTTTTAGCATAGTCAATCTTGCGCTGCTCCTCTGTGGGAATGTCGCTCTCATCATCATAGCCCTTTGTTTCGCAAACAAAAAAGATTTTTTGCCCCTTTTCGTCCTTTAATAAATACGCAAAATCGGGTTGATATGCTTTAAAGGGCGTGGGAATGCTAAACTTAGGTAGCTTGGCAAAGACTTCTATGCTTTTATGCTCAACATTTTCCACATTTTCTAATATCACTTCCTCCTCAATTTTAGAATCCCAAATTGCCTTGTCATAGAGGTATGTATCGCTTGGCTTTTTATCTTTGCTTTCATATCTACCTAATTTATGCTTATAAATCTCCTCTTTTGGCTCACCCTCACGCGTATAAAGTGGGTCGTTCTCGCTAAATGCAAATGTCGCATTAGAAAACGCATTTTGAGCAAATTCATAACTCACGCAAGAGAGTAAATTTGCGTGCAAGGAATCGGTGATAATATTTTTGAGCGTGGCAAAGGCTTTTTTGGGTGAGTTATAAAAATTCTCGTGATTCAGTGTATTATAAATTTCGCATATCAATTGAAGTGGCAAATGTGAATCTTTAGCAAAATCAAGCAAAAGCGTGGATATGTCTTTTTGTAGGGCTTTAGTGTAGTCTTTGTCTTTTAGAATAGTGGAATCTGCAATGATGATTTTATTTTGCTTGGCATCATAGATTTTACGCTCATAGGTGATAGATTCTTTTTCAATCTTGGTTTGATTAAAGCTATGCGCAATAGAATCTATCAAAACTTGCTTTTGGATATTGTGGTAGGTTATTTGCGCTTTGGCATTGATTGTGTGCCATAATTCTTTAAAGTCTTTGGCGAGTTCTTTGCGGATTTTGACTTTTTCTTGGGATTTGTTTGCGTTAAGCAGCTGGTCGTGTTTGTTACTAGATTCTTTAAACTGCTCTAGCACCCACTCAAAATCATCACCCAAAATCTCTTTTACTTCCTCGTTGTCTTTGATTGCCTCATAAATAGGGGAGATAATTTTATAGGTATTGTTTTCCTCGTTGTATTCAATGACTTTTAGCCGTTTTCTTAGCAAGTAGATAAAATCATCGCTTTTTTCCTTATGCTTTATCATTTCATTTAACACATTGCCATCAATAAAATCCCCACCAAATACAAAGCTAGAATCCATAATCTCGCGTTGCAATCCCTCTATAAAGCCTAGCTCCTCGCCACTTATGAGCATATCAAGGTAATTAATGTCAAAAAAGGCATTGTCATTAGAATCCAAATAGCGATGTGTAATGCGCTTGCCCTCATTATTCACACAGATTCTTAAGCCCCGCCCCACTTGCTGATGACGACTTGTATCACTGCTAGAATGCGCTAGTTTGGTAAGCGTGAAAATGTTAGGATTATCCCAACCCTCTTGCAAAGCCCATACACTAAAGATAAAGCGCAAGGGAGTGTCAAAAGATAAAAGCTTTTCTTTCTGCCCTAAAATCATTTTAATATCATTGGCTTCAATATTTTCTTTGGTGTTTTCTTTTTTCTTTGCGATTCCTTGACTATCGCCGCTAAAATAGCCCTGATGAACGCGTAAATTCCCGCTTTCATCAAAATCTTTTGCTAGATAGTCTTTGTAGTTTTGGGGTAAATGTAGATTATTTAAAATCTCTTTGCGTTTTTGCCTATAAAGCCTTTCAAATTCGTTTTTGATAAAGGGTGCGTTTTTGCCCTCTACCTCCCTAAAATCCTCAATATTGGGAATAAAAAAGAGGCTTAGTGCTTTGATATTTTGTGCAAATAAAATCGCTTCTTTTTCAAAATGTAGATTGATTGCTTTTTCAAGCAATGTGCTTATCTCGGATTCCTCTAGTTTATAAGACTTTGCCTTTTCTAGTGTCTCTCCATTACTTAGATAGACTTTGTTTTTAGTGATTTTAAGAACACTCACGCCGCTTAGGCTAGAATCCAATCTCCCTAAATCAGCACCTTTTGTGAAAGCCTCACTCTTTTCTATTCCCGCTTTGAGGAATGAAAGCTTCGCGCTTTTGCTATCGGCAGAAAGGAGAAAGGGTATTTGAGAATCCTTAGAAATCGTATGCACACGGATTTGCTTCACGAGATATTTTCTAAACGCACTAATGGAATCCAAACAATACGCGACATTGCTTAATTCAAAGCCTTTTTCTTTTGGGAAAGTCGCACCAAAACGGAAATATAATGCGTTAATCTTGCTAAAATAAGCATTAAATGCCTCGCCTTTAAGCAAGTGCGGCTCATCAATAATAGAGATAGGATTTAGCGCGGCAATGTTTTCAAAAATACTTTTTGTATTAAAGAGGCTTTCGCTTGTTTTGTTGAGAATATTATCTTTTTTATCTATCGCACTATTGGTTAGAATCAGCACACTTAATTCATCAATATTTTTAATGTAGTGATTGATAATTGCACTTTGTGATTTGCTCCCCTCGTAAGTGTAGATTTTAAGGTGATGGTTGTATTGGTTGTAAAAATAATCTTTGGTAAGGCGGATATTTTGTCTAACAGATTCTAAAATCGCCTTACGTGGAACAAAGACAATGAATTTATTTTGCTTATAGACTTTATGGAGTTCAAAGATAAGATTAAGATAAGTAAAAGTTTTGCCCGTGCCTGTCTCCATTAAAATATCAATATTGAGCTTATTGCTTAGGGTTTTTATGGGGATTTGTGTGTGAAAATTGGCAAAACAAGATTTTAGATTTTCTGCATTGTGGCATTTGAAATCAAAATTTTCTAAAAGGGAGATGATATTGGCAATACATTCTTGCTGATAATCTTGCTTTTCAAAAATCATTTTGCTTTTGCCTTATAATTTTGCAAAGAATGATTTGCCAAATATATTCAAATTCCACCTCAAACACTTGATATAATCGCGCCTCCTTGCGAAAAGAAATGCAAAAAAACACATACGGAACTAAAACCAACCCACGTAAGACTAGAACTTCTTCCGATTCGCATCATCAAGGATTTGCGTTGCAATCGTATCAATCGCATTGCTAATGTCTT
>CAMWUR010000002.1 GCA_947177485.1 uncultured Helicobacter sp. | reverse complement strand
GTGGGCATTCCTTTGCTGTTTGGCGTGATGATGTTAAGCATGATGTGTGAAGCGGAGGGGTGAGTGAGAAAATACACACGCGCCCCGCGTTTTAAGCAATCTAAAAGCATAAATGGGCTATACTGGATTCAATGAGGCTAGCCGCTGGTATGCCTTGAACCCGATACTATCTAGGGGGCATACTTCAGCAAAGGCTCTCTTGCTGTGATAGTGCAAGAGTAGCATCGGCTTGTCTCATTTCTTTATGTATTTAATGACTACATTTCTGCCATTAAGAATTTCATTGAGCCTATTTCCTCTTGCATCAAAATAATATGTCTTGAAATTTATCTTGCCATTTTTGCTAATTCCAATCCCAAATAAAGACATAATGTTTTTACCCTTATCATAGAATGGCTTATAAAAATATGTGCTAGGAACACTTCTACCATTCTTGGGTTTTTCAACAATAAATAGCGGGTCTCTGAATGTGCTAAAGAAACCACCCTTAATGTTTTCTCTGTTTTTGTAATATGTATTTTTCGTGAAATGTATAAAAGCATCTTCAATCTCCACAACCACATCTTGATAAGGTGTTTTGATAATGCCTCTATTGCCATCAATCGAATCAAACAATCCCGTAAATTCCTCGATATTCTTAAAGGGGCTTGCGGGCATTATCTCCACATCTTTTGTGGCAATCGCTCGTTCAATGCATGCCTGCAATTCCTCATGAAACACCTCGCGGCTCTTGTGCTGCGAAGTCATCATCGAAACTTTGACGTTGTTCATTGTGCTATTTTGATTATTTTAGGCGCTGTTTCCATTGTTGTCTCCTTGTGTTTTTTGTTGTTTTTTTCGCGCGTATTTTGCGCGTTGCATGCATGCGTTGCTGCAATATTTTGCGCTGTTTGAAGCGATGAATGTTTTGCCACAAACAACGCACACTCGCTCGAATTTGTCAAGACTCTTGATGAGCTCTTGCGCCTTGATTGGCTTCCCGCAATGCGGGCAATTCACGATGTTTTTGATGTGTCCTCCTTTCCTTGCGCTGTGCGCGTGTTTTTGTTTTGTTGAGCGTATTATGACATATTTTATAAAACCTGTCAAGTGTTTTTGAGTGAATTTTTGAAACTTTATCGAAAGTTTTTTTATTTGCCTTATTTTGCGTGGTTATGGGCGCTAGAAATTTTTGTTGTTTGGGGGCTTTTGCGCGGGATTCTGTTTGGAATTTTGGATTTTTTTATGTTTTGCATTGTGGAATCGCGCGGGATTTTGTGCGGCTTTTGCCTTGCGCGTGGCTCTGTTTGGGATTTATGCTTGCGTGTTTGTTGCGTTGTTGTTTGGGCGCGCGTGATTCTGTTTTGAATTTGGATTTTGGAGATGTTGGCTTCAAAAAAGAAAGTCTGCTTGTTTTTGTCTCTTTTTTGGGGAAGCGCTCATTATTTGGGAAATCGGCAAAAATGAAAAATGGCAATTTTTTGGGGGATTGTGTTTCAGGTTCAGAGGTTGGCTTTTTAAAGGTTGGATTAAGAAATAGCGAAAAACAGGGGGGATTTTGGCACAATTTTGGCACACTCTGTGTCGCCTCTTTTTGCAAGCGCGTTATTGTCGGGATTGTAGCGCTTGTGTGGTAACATGTTATGTTTGCCTTGGCAATTAAGCCCTTACGCCCCTTGAATAAAAGAAAGAAAAGAATTGCAAAAAGCTTTTGGATTCCAAAATGATTGACAAGCATGTAACCATAGAGATGGTTTGGCTTTATCTCAACATGACAAATGGAAGTCAGTATATTAGATTCCCGCACCTACTTTGCAGACTAGCAATAACGGATAGTTAGAATCTTTTAGGATTCCAAACAGATTTGACCCACCCCCTAACCCTTCCACAAGAGAAGGGAAAGAGACAGGTTGTTCGCGATTTCAACGCCCCGCTACGACTTCGGATATACCGACACCTTTTGTCGATATTTATCTTTGCGCTCGAAGCGCACGATTCCGTCAATCAATGCAAAGATTGTGTGGTCTTTGCCGATTCCGACATTGTTGCCTGTGTGGAATTGTGTGCCGCGCTGGCGAATCAAAATATTGCCTGCGCGCACAAATTCACCACCAAATTTTTTGACGCCCAAGCGGCGTCCGGCTGAATCGCGGTTGTTCTGGGTGCTCCCCTGTCCTTTTTTATGTGCCATGCTTTCTCCTTATTTGCTAATCGCGGTGATGCGCACGCGCGTAAAATCGCGGCGGAATCCGCGTTTGGTTTTGCTGTCTTTGCGTCTGCGCTTTTTGAATGTGATGATCTTCTTGCCCCTGCCTTCGTTAATCACTTCGGCATTGACTTTTGCGCCGCTCACAAATGGTGTGCCCACATGCAGCGCGCCATCAAAAAGCGCTAAGACTTCCTCAAACACAACAGACGACTTTGGCTCAAGGTTCAGCTTGTCGAGCAAAACGATGTCGCCCTCGCTCACCTTGTATTGTTTGCCTCCATTCTTAAAAATTGCATACACGGAAGACTCCTTGCTTTGGTTTAAGCGCGAAAGATAGCGCAATTTTACTTAAGATTGCCTAAATGCCACGCATTCAATCTCAACAAGCGCATTTTTGGGCAACTCTTTGACAGCCACAGTGCTGCGCGCGGGCTTATGCGCACCAAAAAACTCGGCATAGATTGTATTCACTGCGCTAAAATGTTCCATGTTTGTGAGAAAAATCGTGGTTTTCACCACATTCGAAGGTGCTGTGCCGCTTGCACGGAGAATCGCCGCGAGATTCTGCAACACCTGCCTCGTTTGGGCGTGAATATCGCCATTGTTCATCTCACCATTTGGCGCAAGCGCAATCTGCCCTGATGTATAGACCATATCCCTAACAATGCACGCCTGTGAATAGGGACCAATCGCTTGGGGAGCATCAGGAGTTGAAACAATCTGCAAAGACATCGTGGATTCCTTTTTATGAAATTTTGAGCAAAAAAACTCTATAATGCGCACAATTCTACCCTAAAAATCTGGAGGATTCAATGAAAAAGTTCTCTTTGTTTGCACTTTGTACTATGCTTTCGTTACCATGCGCATTTGCCGATACTTATGTAAAAACAGGCGAGGACAAATCCACCCCAAGCGCACCGAGACAAAAAAGTGAATTTGATGTGATGCGTTCTGTCCCAACTGTGAATGCAGAAGGGCGAAAACCAATGTTGCGCTCTATTCATTTTGAAGAACAGATTGAATCTGCTCAAAGCAAGAATCCGGGCAAAGCCTTGCTCATTGATGCGCGCAAAGGCAAGGTTGTCGGTGCCGTTTCGCTATCTCAACAAAAGGACACAGCCTCGCACAGCTCAAGACTTCAAGCTCATCAAGAGCAATCCGGTGTTCAATCTTTGCCACCCCAAGTACCGATTGCACCCTACGAGATGCAAGAGGAAACAATCCATCTATCACGGTAGCAACTAGCGCGCATTATCACGTTTTTTGTAATGCGAAAGCCGCTTTTCGAGCGCAAAAAATGCCGCTTCAAATGCAACGCATAATGCCCAATAGAGGAGTGCAGCCATAAGATAGACCTCGAGAAACCGCGATGTGCGCCCTGATTCGATGTCTGCAAGCCCCATGAGCTCGGGGACGGTGATGATGGACGCAAGCGATGTATTCTTGACTTGCAACACAAAGAAATTCAAAAGATTAGGCAAAGCGCTTAGAAATGTTTGGGGCAGAATCACATACACAAGCAATTGGAATCGCGAAAATCCGAGCGAAAGCCCCGCCTCACTCTGTCCGCGATTGACCGAAAGCAGCGCCGCGCGGGCAATCTCGCTGATATACGCCGCAGCATGGAGCGAGAGGACAAACAGCGCGTAATAGAGCGCATCGAGATTCTCAAACGCAAACTTTGTACCCATCGCCATGAATGCGATAGGGATTCCATAATAAAATAAAAAAAGCTGCACCAAAAGCGGCGTCCCACGAAAAAACGAGACAAACACAGCCACAAACGCGCGCAACACGGCAATGCGCCCAAGCCGCGCAAGCGCGAGTAAGAATCCAAGCACACAACCCAACACAAACGACACAACAGACAGCAAGAGCGTCATCGGCAAAGCGGGCAAGAGCCGCCAAAATGAATCAAAAAAATATGCCGTATCAAACATCGATTATTGACTCTTATCCACCCCAAAATAGCGCAACGAGATTTCACGAAGCTTACCCGATTCGAGGGCTTTTTGGAGCGCTTCTGAAACCATGTCGCGCACATGTGCCTGCTTTTTGCCAAACACAAAATACACAGGCGTCTTGGCGAGCACCACACCTGTACTTTTCAGCGAAACACCCAAAGAATCGGCTGTTTGCACGATAGCAATCGGGTCATCGACAATCGCATCGATTCTGCCATTTTTGATGTCCGCAATCTGCGGGGGTGAGTTTTTGTAATACAACAGCTGAATGCCAAGCTCGGGGTGTGCCTTGAGATATTCTTCGGCAAAGCCCGCGTGGCTGTCGCCAATTCCCACGCCGATTTTTTTGCCTTTTAAATCCTCAAAGCCGCGCACATTCGAGCCTTCAAGCACGACAAGCTCACTTGTACCATAAAAGTAGGGCAATGTGGCAAAGAGATATTTCTGTTCACGTTCCTTTGTCTTGTTGATTTGATACGCGAGCATATCGTATTTCCCAGAATCAAGCCCCAAAAATAGCGCACTCCATGCCTGCGGGTCAAACACAAAATACAGATTTGCATCAATCTCTTGCAAGGCTCGCAAAACATCGATGTCATAGCCGCTTGGCTTGCCACCTTCGTCGATATAGGCAAAGGGACGATACGTATTGGACGTCCCCACACGAATCTCTTGTGCCGCAAAAACGAGCGCAAAGCCCATCACAATCCATAAGCATAATTTTCGCATATTCTCTCCTTGTGTGCATTGTAACAAAAAATGAGTGAGGATTCCTAAAATCTCGCGTTTTGTGCTAGAATCCTGCCCAAAGATTTTCAAACTTGCAAGGCAAACAATGCTCGACCTCCACAACCACACCACACGTTGCAAGCACGCCACAGGCACAATGAGCGAGTATGTCGACACAGCATTGTCGCAAGGTGTGTCTGTCTATGGCTTTGCTTGCCACGCGCCTATGGATTACGACACAGGCTTTCGCATGAGCTTTGATGAGCTCCAAGACTATTTCCATGACATCGAAACATTACAGGAACGTTATAGTGGGCGCTGCACGATTCGCAAAGGACTCGAGGTGGATTATCTGCCCAAACACCTCGATTCACGCGTGCTTGATGCCGATGTGGATTATCTGATTGGCTCGGTACATTTCTTGGACGATTGGGGGTTTGACAACCCACAATTCATCAGTGAATATATGCGTCAAGATATGTCGCAATGTTGGCAACGTTACTTGCATGCGATACGTGATATGGCAAAGAGTGGGCTTTTTCAGATTGTTGGGCATTTTGATTTGCTCAAAATTTTCAACAATCCCCCAGATGATTCCGTGCACGAGGCAATCACCCAAACACTTGAATCGATTAAGAGCGCGGGCATGGCGCTTGAAATCAACAGCGCGGGGCTGCGCAAGCCGATTGGAGAAATCTACCCGAGCAAGCAGATTCTACGCAAAGCTTTTGCGCTCGGCATTCCGATTACCTTTGGCAGCGATGCTCATGCTGTGCAGCAAGTGGGCTTTGGCAGAGAATCCGCCCAAAGGCTTGCAAAAGAAGTGGGCTACACAAAAATGCTCGATTTCCACAACCGTAGCCCCATTGTGTGCCGCATTCCCTAGAATCTAGCCTTTTTTCTTGCCTTTGCCTGCCTTGTCTTTGTCTTTGTTTTCCTTAGGCGGGTTGATGAGAATCTTCAGAATCGTATCGCCTTGCTCAATGCTATCGAGCACTTGATAGCTTGCGCGCTCATTTGGCGGGATTCGCCCAAACACGGTGTGTTCGCCATCAAGGTGCGGTTGGTCATCGAAACAGATAAAGAATTGGCTGCCGCCCGTGTCGCGCCCTGCGTGTGCCATCGAGAGCGAACCGCGCCTATGGGTGTGTGGATTGTCTTGAATCTCACAAGCAATACGATACCCAGGACCACCAGCACCGCTGCCATCGGGGCAACCGCCTTGTGCCATAAAGCCGGGTATCACGCGATGAAAGGTTGTATTTTCGTAGAATCCCGCGCGTGCAAGGCTTGCAAAATTAGCAACAGTGTTGGGCGCTTCATTTGGGAACAACTTTAGCTTGATGTCTCCTTTAGAAGTCTTGATGAGTGCTTCTTTGAATTTGAGAATCTCTTCTTTTGGGAGGTCAAATTCTTTGAGTGGCAATTGCTCATGACTCATATTCTATCCTTTGTGCTAAAATTTGATTTATAATCTAGCGCAAAAGCCCTAAAAAAAGGTTAAAACATGCGAATCGTATGCCTCCTCTTACTCCTTGCAATCAGTGCGGCAGAACCGCAATTTCGGCTCTTTGATTCGGTAGAAATCGAAAGCAATTTCGATGGCGAACCGCCCAAAAACAGCTTTGGTATGCTGCTTGAAGGTGGCTATGTGCTTGGCAGCGAAAGCTCGCTATTCAAGCAAAATGGCTGGGCACGTAACAATCGGATAAAAATCCTTGATTCTGTCGGCTTACCAATGATTTATTTCGCACTCATCGAACCCTATGCAATCGACAGAATCCAAAAGATTGTTCTCTATAAAATCGTCTCTTTCACAGACCCGTATGGCAATACGGTTGAGATGAATCGATTCCACTATGAAGTGCTCAAACTGCGCGGTGCAAGCTTTATCCCCAAAGAGGGCACAGCGCGACGTAAAAAGGGCTATAAAAATGTCCCCATAGGCGGAGGGTTTGTGCCCAATGCACAGATTCCACGTATCACCAAAGGGGTAAGAGCAGGCGTGTATTATCTTGCAAACGAAGAAAAGATGACAAAAACAATGCTGTTTTATCCCTACACGCGCGCGGGAGCAGCGAAAGTAACCAAAAGCCAACTCGAGGTTTATCTGAAAGAATACGATAAAGTTCCTGCTGATTTAATCTTCTATACCGAGCAAAAGAATCCATCTGCGCCAAAGATTATCGACGTAAACAGCGAGCTCAAGGCGATTGCAGCACAGGCAAAAAAAGAAAAGGCGATTGCAGGGCTCTACGCAATGAGCAGCCTCTCGAATCTCTATCCACAAAACCCTGTGGGCTCTCCTGTATGGAGTCCCAACGGCGATTTTGAGGGGCTCATCATCGCCAGCCGCCCAAAGGACAATCTGATGTTAAGCCGCACGCGAATCTTTTCGTTTTTCTGCGAAGTCGCTTCACGTGATGGCTATGAAGAAGCATTGCGCAAGCGCATTTTACGCGCTTGCCCTGCGAGCTTTAGAAAATAGCAAAACTGCTTTAGAATTTCTTGTTGCTCTTTTTCCAGATTTTCATTTTCTCGGCAGCGCTAACCAGCTCATCTCGAAAATCGGGGTGAGCAATAGAAATAATCGCCTCGCATTTTTCCCACGTTGACAAGCCTTTGAGATTCACCTTTCCATATTCTGTAACGACATAATGCACATTTGCGCGCGTTGCAGTCACGATGCTGCCCTCTTGCAATGTCGGAAGAATCCGTGATTTGAGCGTGCCGTCTTTTGTCTTGAAAGTCGAGGAGCAGCAAATGAAGCTCTTGCCATTTTTTGCGAGATATGCACCCAAGACAAAATCAAGCTGCCCGCCTGCCCCGCTGATATGCCGTGTGCCAGACGATTCGGAATTGACCTGCCCAAACAAATCAATATCCACAGCATTATTGATAGAAACAAAATTATCCAAGCTTGCAATCGTGCGTATATCGTTTGTATAATCGACAGGTGCGCTCATACAGCCCGGGTTGTTATCAAGAAAATCATAAAGTTTTTTCGTGCCCATCGCAAATGAAAAAGTTTGCCGCCCGCAGTCGATGTTTTTCTTTCGACCATTCACCTTGCCTGCCATTGTCATATCAACAAACGCATCGACATACACTTCGGTATGCACGCCCAAATCTTTGAGGTCAGATTGCGCAATAGACGCGCCAACGGCGTTTGGCATTCCACCGATTCCAAGCTGAATACATGCGCCGTTTGGAATCTCCTCGACAATATATTTTGCCACTTGCTTATCCACCTCTGTGGGCGCTCCCGATGGGACTTCGACAACACTTGGATTGTCGCCTTCAACAATCATATCGACTTGCGAGATATGCACATCAGCGCCCATGCCGCCCAAACAGCGCGGCATATTCGTATTGACTTCGACAATCACAATCTTTGCTTTTTCGATGCAAGCTTGCATGTGCGAGGCGCTTGGACCAAAATTGAAATAGCCATGTTTGTCCATAGGCGCAACCTGCAAAATCGCAACATCAGTTGGATTTTTCATCTCACGATAATAACGTGGAAGCTCTGAATAGCGCATTGGCATATAAAAACCCAAACCTTCAGCGATGAGCTTCCTACCAATGCCGCTTGCATGCCATGTGTGCCACGAAACATGGTTTTGGGGATTATCCACCTTAAACACTTCAGGAATCCATAGCACAACACCCCCACGTAACCGCACATCATTAAGCTCTTTAATTCGCTTCGCAAGCGCCCTATCCACAGCAACAGGCGTCGTAACAGCCCAACCATAATCGACCCAATCGCCCGATTGAATAACGCTCGCTGCTTGCTCGGCAGTTTTTAGTTTTTGTTGATACATCGCCTCAAAATTTTCCATTGCAACCTCCGTTTCTAAATTTCTTCGATTCTAGCCTATTTTGCCTCGAGGCTATGCGATTGCCCCTTGTCTTCATCAAAAGATTATTTTTATAAAGGGACAACATCGCGCACAATAACGCTTCTATGCCACTTTTGTGAGCGTAACATATCGTAACATTCACACTTTATTTAATGAATTTTGGTAGAATGCGCACACGTTGCTATCAAGGAATCTCTTTTGCTTGTCATACAAAAAGATAGTAAGGAATGACGATGAAATATTGTTTGACTCTTTTGTTGTGTCTTTCAATGGCATATCCTGCAACGCTTGTTGCGACACAACCAATCTCGACAGGTAGCCTTCAAGAAAAAGGAGAGTTTATTGGAACATTGTTTTTTAAGGAACGTTCCAATCTTGCCTCTGAAGTCTCGGGCGTTGTCGAATCCGTCTATGTCGAAGAAGGGCAGAAGGTCAAAAAGGGGCAGAAACTCGCGCTGCTCAATAGCGATTTGCTCAATCAAGACATTCTTTCTAAAGAAGCACTTTTAAAACAAGCACAAGCCGTTTTGCAGAAAAACAAAAAGGATTTTGAACGATTCGAGAGCTTGTATAAAAGCAATTCGGTTTCGTTCAAGGAATACGAGGATTCCCTTTTTAGCCTCAAAGCTCAAGAGGGCGCGTCTGGCGCAATTGCTGCCGAGCTCAAACGGCTCAAAAAAGAACGTGACAAAAAGACGCTCATCGCGCCCTATGATGGCATGATTCTCTCACGTTCTATCCAGCTAGGCGAATGGGTGAATGTCGGCGATTCGCTTTTCACAATCGCAAATCTCACATCACTTGAGATTAATGTGAATGTGCCCTTTGCGGTATTGCGCTCACTCAAACTCGGGCAAAAAATCGAGACAATCATAGCGGGCAAGCCCTACACCGCCTCGATTGCAGCGCTCATTCCTGTCGGAGACGCCAAAGCACGCACGTTCCCTATTAAGCTCACGATTGCCGATTCGCAGCATCACCTCATCGAAGGACTCGAAGCACTTGTCAAAATCTCACACACAGGGCAAAACGAAGGCTTGCTCGTCCCACGTGATGCGATATTGCCAAGCAATGGCAAGGCAGTTGTGTTTATTGCACGTGATTCAAAGGCATTACGTGTCGAAGTGCAAGTCAGTCAATATAGCGGAAATCTCGCCCTTGTGCGCAGCGTTGAAGCCAACGCGCTGCATAGCGGGGACAAAGTCATCACCAAAGGACATGAGCGTTTACACGATGGCAGCGACATCATCGAAAGCAGCACGGCTGCAATCCCTAAGGGCGATTCTAGCTAAAAGTCTCGCTGTTTTCGCTGTCGAACATTTCAGGATTATCCAAAATCTCACAGAAATCCTCGTCGTCCAAATCGGCAGCATCGTTGTAGAGATGAGACGCATAAATATCAAATTCCATAGAAACCTCTCCTAATTCAAGATGCACGATTCTAGCACGAGGCAAAAGTGAATGTCAATAAAATTCAAAATTGTAGAAATGCGTCAACACAAAAATGCTATACTATCTTGATTTGATAACAAGGAGAAAAAATGACATATCACAATCAGACAAACATGCAAGCAACAAAAATGTTGCGCAAAATATTTGTGGCAAGCGCGCTTTTTGCGGGCATTGCTTCAAATACACTCTTGGCGGCAGAGGCTGATAAAACCAAACTCTATGACCCCAAAAGCGAGAAAAAACATGTCGTGATTCCTATGGCGATGTTGGGCGATTCGAAAGACACCCCCGTTGGCGAAGTCGTTGCTGTACAAACACAATATGGCGTTGCGTTCTATCCCAACCTCAAAAATATCCAAACAGGCATTCATGGATTCCATGTCCATGCAAATGCGGATTGCGGCAAGACAGAAAAGGGGCTTGGTATGAAAGCAGGCGGACATTGGGACCCAGAAAGCAAGAACGCACATTCATTCCCATGGAGCGATAATGGGCACAAGGGCGATTTGCCCGCTGTCTATGCAGACGCAAATGGCGAGGTGAAAACGCCTGTGCTTGCGCCCAAAATCAAGACTCTTGATGAAATCAAGAATCACTCGCTTATGGTACATGTCGGTGGCGACAATTACCATGACCACCCTGCAGCACTTGGCGGCGGCGGTGCACGCTTTGCGTGTGGGGTGATTAAGTAGCATGGAAAGATTGCGTCATTGCGAGTGTCCGCGAGGACGCATGGCAATCGACAGGCAAAGAATTCCAACCATTTGTCATTCTGAAGCCGCGAGGCTGAAGAATCTCAAACACCAAGAATCCACAGAGATGTTTCGGCTTTGCCTCAACATGACAAATGGAAGTGCGGACATGTATGCGAACGACAGCAAAAGCTTGTTTTTGCGGTAACAAAACAATAAAAAGGAGAACAAAATGACAATCGGCGGAAATTTGACAACAGGAATGCAAAATGGCATACAGGGCGTGCAAACAAACATCAGCGGCGTAAACAACGCGCTCGAATCGAGCAACACAGACCTTGCAAAAGCGACAACAGAAAGCATGGTTTCGCAACGTGGCGTTGAGGCGAACGTATCGAGCGTCCAAACCAACGAGGAGATGTTCAAGAGTTTGCTTGACATCAAAGCATAGGGAGCGGCTGCTTTTGGGGCATTGCCCCAAAAGCGCTATCTGTCCTTAATCTTGAGCGTTGCAATCAATGAGCTATACGAAGCGTAATTGTTGCGCTTGAGATATTTGAGCAAGTGTCGCCGGCGCGCCACGAGCTTGAGCAAGCCCAAACGACTCGAATGGTCTTTTGTATTGATTTTGAGATGTTGCGTGAGATAAGCAATCCGCTCGCTCAAAAGCGCAATCTGCACTTCGGCAGAGCCTGTATCATTCTCGCTTCTCGCAAATTTTGCGATAATCTCTTTCTTTTTCGCCAAATCCAAAGCCATTGCTGACCTCCTTTGATTGGTATGTGTGGGGTGTGCACATTCGCTAAAGCGAACGCGAAGACAAATTCTAGCACAAAAAGCAAAATTTTACATTAAATTCTGTATCATATCCCAAACAAAACTCAAAAAAATGGCGAGGGATATTTTGGCAAAGGTTAAAAAGGCAAGCGACAACAAGAGCTTTTTGCAGCGCACATTGCCCTTTCTAAAAGGCATTAGCGAATCCAAAGACCTGACGGTTGTTGTCTTTATCGTTTGTATCATTGCCATCATCATCGTCCCGCTGCCAAGCTGGATGCTCGACTTTTTTTTGACAATCTCTATCTCTGTGTCCGTGTTGATTATCCTCATCTCACTCTATATCGAAAAACCAACGGATTTCACGGCTTTCCCCACGATTTTGCTCATCGTAACACTCTTTCGCCTCGCGCTCAATGTCGCCACCACGCGACAGATTCTAAGCGAGGGACACAACGGAATCGAGGCAGTAAGCGAGATTATCGCCTCGTTTGGGCAGTTTGTCGTGGGCGGCAACTATGTCATCGGGATTATCGTCTTCTTGATTCTTGTCATCATCAATTTCATGGTCGTTACCAACGGCTCAACGCGCGTTGCAGAAGTCTCTGCCCGCTTCACACTAGATGCAATGCCCGGGAAACAAATGGCAATTGACGCCGATTTGGGCTCGGGAGCGATTGACGAAAAAGAAGCAAAACGATTGCGCGGAATGCTCGCGCAAGAGGCGAGTTTTTATGGCTCTATGGATGGTGCGAGCAAGTTCGTCAAGGGCGATGCAGTCGCGGGGATTATCATTACATTTATCAACATCATCGGTGGATTCCTCATCGGCGTGTTCCAACGCGACATGACAATGGCAGATTCTGCTGCAACTTTCACAATCCTCACGATTGGCGATGGGCTCGTCTCGCAGCTCCCCGCGCTCATCGTCTCGACCGCAACAGGTATCATCGTTACGCGCTCGAGCAAAACCGAAGAAGGCGGCAACTTTGCCGAAGGCATCATCGACCAACTCATCGACCAATCGCGCGTGCTCGTGATTGTGGGCAGTATTCTCTTACTATTCGCGCTTGTTCCGGGCTTGCCAACCTTCTCACTCGGCTTTGTCGGCATGCTCTTCTTGGCAATGGCATATCTCCTTTCGCGTCAAGACGAAACAGGACTATTCTCCATCTTAGAACGTTGGATTAACAAAAAGGCAGGCGACACGCATGCAACACCGCTTGAAAGCAGGCGCAAGCGCAAAGTGGGCGAAGACAGAGGCTCTCTAACGCCCGTGAGCGCGGCAGACGGCACCGCGCCCAAGCCCCAAGCCCCAGCAAAATCTGACGAAGAGCTGCTCGAAGAGGCTTTGAAAGTCGAGCTGCTCGAGCTTATGCTTGGCTATAACCTCGTCAAACTTGCCGACCCAAAACATGGCGGCGGATTGCTCGAACGTATCAAACTTCAACGTAAAAACCTCGCCGCTGAATATGGCTTTGTGATGCCTGTTGTGCGCGTCAAAAATATCCTCCAAGTCGCACCAGATGAATATCAGATTCATCTCAAGGGCGTTGTGGTTGCGGGCGCACAAATCTATTCCGACAAATTCCTCGCTTTTGAAGGCAACGGGGGTGCAACAGGCAAGATTGAAGGAATCCCCACCAAAGAACCCGCCTTTGGGCTAGATGCGCTATGGATTGACCAAAAAGACAAAGACAACGCGATTGTCTATGGTTACACCGTGATTGACCCTGCAACGGTGATTTCAACCCACCTCGTCGAGGTTGTGAAACAATATGCCGAAGATTTGATGACGCGCCAAGATGTGAGCAAGCTCCTCGATAATCTCGCCAAATCCTATCCGCTCGTTGTCGAAGAGGCGCGCAAGATTCCGCTCGGAACAATCCAACAGATTCTGAAGGCGTTGTTGCATGAACAAATCCCCATTCGCGATTTGCTCACAATCCTTGAAACAACGATTGATTCGATTCCGATTGCCAATGGCGACTTCAACTACATCGTCGACCGCGTGCGGCAGTCTCTCGCACGCGTCATTACCGACACTTTCAAAGATGATGATGGCGTGTTGAAAATCATCACATTCACGCCCGATACCGAACAATATCTACTGAACAAACAAAATGATGGCAGCGGGCGCTTGCGGCAGATTGTCCTCACGCTCGGCGAGACAAACGCGCTTTTGCAAGGAATCAGCCAAGAAGTCGACCGCGTGCGGCAGGCTTTGAATATCTCTCCTGTGTTGCTGATTCCGCAGCAATTGCGCCGATTCCTTGCCGAAAAACTCTCACAAAGCGATATGCGCATCGTTGTACTCTCCCCCAATGAAATCGACACAAACGCACGTTTTGAAGTTTGCGGGCAAATCCATATCGCCTTTGGTGGTGCATGATGATTGCTAGAACACATGTAGCCTTTGCGCTCTGTATCGCCTCATGCGGTATCATCGGCTATGAATCCATTGCCACGGCTGTACCACACAAAGACATGATACTCTTTTTTGCAGGCATAGCCATAGGAGCATTGTTGCCCGATATTGACGAGCCGCAATCGCGCATTGGCAAGGCAACACCCATAATTTCGCATGCGTTCAAAGCACTCTTTGGACATCGCGGTGCAACGCACACTCTGCTCTTTCCGCTTGTTGTGGGTTTCGCGCTGTATTTCGTATTTCTCGCCCTTTCGTGGAATCTCGCTGTACTTTTTGGGCTCGTGCTCGGCTGCTATTTGCATATTGCAGGCGATATGCTCACCAAAAGCGGTTGCCCCATCTATCTCCCATTTAGCAAGAAAAATATAGGCTTGCTACCCTACACCTTGCGTTTCCGCACAGGCAGCGTTGTGGACAAAAGCATCGGCAATCTCTGCCTTGCCCTCTTTGCTCTATATAGCGCGCATGTCGCTGGATTTGACCTTTCGTGGCTGCAACACATCTCGCCCGAAAAACTTCTCACCATGTTAGGATAGTCCATGCAAAACAAATGGCAAGCGCTCAAAACCATCGACATCAAACGTTTCTATACTGCTGGCGTGCTGCTGCTGCTTGTCATCGTTGTGGGTGCGCTGCATAATTTTTGGGTTCTGTGGGCATTTTTGGGAATCGTCTATGCAGGCGCGCTCTACGAAGCCACAAAACTCTATCTCGGCAAAATCTCAAGCCTTAGCTTGCTGCTTGGCGCGATTCTTTGGGCTTTCGCGTTGCTTATCTTTTTCTCGCCACTTTTTGCCTTTCTTGCTCTCTTTTTCTTGCTCATGTGCCTCGCAAGCTTTCAGGGCTTCACCAAAAAGGGCACAATCCTCTTCATCTTGCCTCTGCTCTACCCGAGCATCTCCTTTCTTTTGTTGCTTGCAACCTACCAACAATTCGGCATTGCATCCTTATTTTTGCTGATTGCCATCGTTGGTTGCAGCGATGTTTTCGCGCTGCTTGGTGGCAAACTCTTTGGCGCACACCCGCTTAGCCCAAGCTCGCCGGGCAAGACGATAGAGGGCGCATTGATTGGAATCGGCATTGCAACGCTCGTTGGCGGGCTTTTTGCCTACATCTGGTGGGTCGAGGTGCGCTTTTGGCAAGCAATTTTGCTTGCGCTCCTTTGTGCTATCGCAAGCGTGTTTGGCGATTTATACGAAAGCCAACTCAAACGCGCTGCGGGCGTCAAAGACAGCGGTACATTGCTGCCCGGGCATGGCGGAGTACTCGATAGAGTCGACGGCTATCTCTTTGCCATCATCGTGTTCTACCCGCTCTTTTTGTGGATTCTTGCATGATCATACTCGGCTCGAGCGGCTCGATTGGTTGCAATGCACTTGATGTCGCACAAAATTTTTGCCTCCCTGTCGAAACGCTTGTTGCAGGCTACAACATCGCCCTACTCAACCAACAGATTCACCAATTCCACCCCCGCTTTGTTGTAGTCGCCGAGCAATCTCTTGTGAATCAAATCGACACCGATTCGCTCGAAGCAGTGTTTGTCGGAACAGATGGAATCTTGCGAGCTTTGCGCGAGTCGCGCTCCACGCTCGTTCTGAACGCTCTTAGCGGATTCTTAGGGCTTGAGCCAACACTCTATGCACAATCGCTCGGCAAAACAATCGCGCTTGCGAATAAAGAATCGCTCGTTGTCGGCGGCGCATGGATTGATTGCGCACGCATTATCCCTGTCGACAGCGAGCATTTCAGCCTTTGGTTTTTGCAACAAAGCAGGCAACCTTTTGATGAGCTGATTCTTACAGCAAGCGGCGGCGCAGCGCGCGATGTGCCGCTTGAATCTCTCGCCTCTCAAAAAGCAGCCGATATGTTGCGCCACCCAAATTGGGCAATGGGCAAAAAAATCACGATTGATAGCGCCACAATGGCAAACAAGCTATTTGAGATTCTCGAAGCCTATTGGCTGTTTCGCACAACGCGACTCCACGCTCTCATTGAGCGCAATTCACTCATTCATGCGCTCGTTCGCTTTGCTGACGGCAGCCTAAGCGCACATCTAGCAAAAAATGATATGCGCCTGCCGATTGCTTATGCGCTGCTTGGCAGCGAGGCGCTGCAAACAGCACTTGCGGACAAGCCGTTCTTTGAATCGCTCAATCTATGCGCGATGCCACCGCTAAGTTTTTCGGAGATTGACACAAAGCGCTATCCGCTCTGGGCGCTCAAGGAATCGCTGCTCGCCAACCCGCAGCTTGGCGTGGTCATCAATGCTGCCAACGAAATCGCTGTCGAGCTCTATTTGCATGGGCGCATTCTTTTCACGCAGATTGCACACATTGTGCAAGACTGCCTGCAATGTTTTGCGCATTGCAAACCCACACTCGAGACAATTGCGACAATCGATTCGAACGTGCGCGCAAAAGCGCGCGCAATTGCTGGCACATTGCGCTAGGCATGGCGCGATTCGAGCTTGCGAATTCCATATTTGAGTGTCAGTGTGAGAATCGAAAGCAAAGTGAGCAAGGTTGCAATCGCAAACGCGGCGATATATTCATATTCGTTATAAAGAATCTCGATATAAAGAGGCATCGTTGTGGTGATTCCCACAATCTTGCCGCTCACAATCGCAACAGCGCCAAACTCTCCCATTGTGCGCGCATTGGTGAGAACCATTCCATAGAAAAGCCCCCACTTGATGTTGGGCAGAGTGACGAACCAAAATGTCTGCCAACCATTTGCACCGAGACTTAGCGCCGCCTCCTCTTCCTCGTTGCCCTGCTCGCTCATCAGCGGAATCAGCTCTTTTGCGACAAATGGAAAGGTGATGAACGCGCTTGCAAGGACGATTCCGGGCAGCGCAAACATGATTTGGATTCCAAGAGAATCGAGCGTTTGCCCAAAGACGCCGCTGCTGCCAAAAAGAAGTACGAACATGAGCCCCGCAATGACGGGCGAGATGGCGAAGGGCACTTCGAGCAATGTGGTGAGAATCGTTTTGCCTCGAAAATCAAATTTGGCAATCGCATAGGCAAGCAAGATTCCAAAAATGCTATTGAGCGGCAGCACAATACAAGCGACAAGGAGTGTCAGGCGAATGGCTTTGAGCGTGTTTTCTTCGGTGATTGCCGCGAAATAGACGTCGAATCCTTCGGCAAACGCCTCTGAAAACAACGTGAATAATGGTAGCAGCAACACAAACGCAAAGAACACGAACGAAAACGCAACACAAAGAGGCTTGAGGATTTTGGGTTCGGTATTCATTGTCGCCCCCATTTTTGCAAGGCGTTGATTCCAAGCAGCAGCACAAACGACACAAGAATCATAAACACGCCCACAACACTTGCGCCGACATAGTCATGGGATTCAATCTTGCCGACAATCACCACAGGCAAAATCTGACTCTCAAAAGGAATATTGCTCGAGACGAAAATCACCGAGCCATATTCGCCAATCGCACGTGCAAAGGCGAGCGCAAAACCTGTGAGCGCGGCGGGCAGGAGAGAGGGCAGAATCACGAGCGCGAAGGTTTGGGCGAAGTTTGCGCCAAGACTTCGCGCCGCTTCGACACTCTGCACATCGAGGTCTTCAATGACGGGTTCGAGTGTGCGCACGACAAAGGGCAAGCCGATGAACACGAGCGCAGCACACACGCCGATGAAGTCTTTGCGTGCCTCGCCAAAGAGTTCAATGATTCCGCCCAAAACACCATTGGTGCTGAAAAGATAGGCGAGCGCAATTCCCGCAACGGCTGTGGGTAGCGCAAAGGGCAAATCGACAAGCGCGTCAATCAGCGATTTGCCCCAAAAATCATAGCGCGCAAGTGTCCATGCGACTACAAAGCCACAGAAGAGATTGCACAACGCGGCGCAAAACGAGGTTGTGAGCGAGAAAAAAAGCGCGTTTTGCACTTGTTTGTCGATGATGGTCTGCCAAAAGCTCGCCGCGCCGATTTGCATACTATACGTAACGAGTACGGCAAGTGGGATAAAGATGAGTAGGCTCATATAGGCAATGCCGATTCCAAACGATAGCCCAAAACCGGGCAGAATGCTTGGCTCTACAAAACGTATGCGCACGCAATCTCCTTGTTGTCAAATTTATTTTTTGCTTTTGATGACTTCAAATAGCTTATCAAACTCGCCACCATCGCTAAAATGACGTTTTTGCGCTTCTTGCCAGCCACCAAATTCAGCCACCGTAAAAAACTCGATAGGCTTGAAATAGTGTGTGTATTTCGCGAACACTTCGGCATTACTTGGGCGATAGAAATTTTTGGCGATGATTTCTTGCGCGTCTTTTTCATAGAGATAGCGCAGATATTCTTCAGCCACAGCGCGCGTGCCCTTCTGCTGCACAACAGCATCGACAATGCTCACGGGCGGCTCGGCGAGGATACTCACGCTTGGCGTGATGATGTCAAATTTGCCTTTGCCGATTTTCTCAATCGCCAAAAGCGCCTCGTTTTCCCAAGCAATCAGCACATCACCCACACCACGTTTGACGAATGTGTTTGTCGCTCCGCGCGCGCCTGTGTCGAGCACCGGGACATTCTCATAGAGCCGCACCATATAATCACGTGCCTTTGTCTCGTCATTGCCATTTGCACGTAGCGCATAGCCCCACGCGGCGAGGTGATTCCAGCGCGCCCCGCCCGATGTTTTGGGGTTTGGGGTAATCACCTTGACATCATCGCGCACGAGGTCGCTCCAATCTTTGATTCCCTTCGGATTGCCCTTGCGCACGAGAAAAACGATGGTCGAGAGATAGGGCGAGCTATTTTGCGGCAAGCGCGTCTGCCAATCGTTTGGAATTTTACCACTTTTTTGCGCAATCGCGTCTATGTCAAACGCGAGTGCAAGCGTAACGACATCGGCAGGCGAGCCATCGATGACGCTCCGCGCTTGTGTCCCCGAGCCACCATGCGATTGCGAAACTTTCACAGTGTCGCCCGTTTTTGCCTTGTAGTATTTCTCAAACGCGGCATTATACTCTTTGTATAGCTCACGTGTTGGGTCATACGACACATTGAGCAACGAATACTCGGCTGCAAGAGCGAGATTCCAACCAAGCGCGGCAAACAGCGCCGCGCTTTTGAGAACTTTTTTGGTTTCCATGAGAAACCTCCTTTGATTTAAGATGCGGTAGCATAGCAGAATTTTCTTTAAATATAACTAAAATTTTTGCCTTTTTTGAGAAATATAATATTTTTTTGATATGCTATAAAAATGCGTGAAATAGGGATTTATTGAATTTTATTAAGTTTATAGATACATTTTTTATTTTTATAGATTATTCAAAAAATATAGATTACTGCCCCCGCAGCCTGTCGATTTACGCTTCTGTGCTACAATCCCAAATCTCTCATATATAAAGGATAAACAATGAACAAATTCACAGAGGCTATGGACTTTCGCCATGCATGCAAACTCTTTGACGACAAGCGCGTTGTGTCCGATGATGATATACACTTTATTCTTGAGGTAGGGCGCAAATCGCCCTCGTCTTTCGGGCTCGAGCCGTGGCATTTCGTGGTCATCACCAACCCAAAAATCAAAGAACTCTTGCGCCCTGCGTGTTGGGACCAGCCCCAAATCACGACAGCCTCGCATGTTGTCGTGCTGCTTGCACGCAAAGCAGCCACATTCAAAAAAGGCAGCCCCTACCTCGCGCAGAGCTTTACGCGCAAGACGCATGGCAATGCCGAAAAAATGCAAGCAGTGCTCAATGCGTTCCATAGTTTTGCGCAAAACAATTGGGGCGAGCGAATCGAAGATTGGGCGCGCATGCAAGTCTATATCGCAAGCGCAAACATGATGACTGCCGCTGCGTATATCGGCATCGATTCTTGCCCTATCGAGGGATTCGAGCCCGACAAGGTCGAGGCGATTCTCAAGAGCCACACCAACAGCTATGCACGTGGCGAATTCAATCTTGCCTATATCCTCACCTTTGGGTATCGCACGAAGCCCCAAAGCAAACAATTGCGCAAGAAATTGAGTGAAATAGTAGAGTTCATTAAATAGGATTTTTGCGTATCAAGTGTTATTTAAGGTTTATTGTGTATTATTCTGCAAAAGATTTAAAGGCGAGAAATGAGCATTAAAATCGCAAATATCAATAAACGTTTTGAACAATTCATTGCACTCGATAATATCAATCTTGAGATAGAAGAAGGCAAGCTCACCGCGCTGCTTGGACCAAGCGGCTCGGGCAAAACAACCTTGCTGCGCATCATCGCTGGGCTCGAAGAGCCCGATAGCGGCAATGTTGAGTTTTTTGGCAAAGACATCACCAACGCGCCGACAAAAGATAGGGGCGTTGGATTCGTGTTCCAACACTATGCGCTGTTTAAGCACATGAATGTGTTCGACAACATCGCCTTTGGCTTGCGCGTTCGCCCGCGCGCCACGCGCCCGAGCAAAACCGAGATTCGCGAAAAAGTCATGGAACTCTTACACATGGTGCAGCTTGATTCGATGAGCCACCGCTACCCAAATGAGCTCTCTGGCGGGCAAAAGCAGCGCGTTGCGCTCGCGCGGGCGCTGGCTGTCGAGCCCAAGATTTTGCTGCTTGATGAGCCCTTTGGCGCGCTCGATGCAAAGGTGCGGCAAGATTTGCGCCGCTGGCTGCGCAAGCTACATGACGAGATTCACATCACGAGCGTCTTTGTAACGCACGACCAAGAAGAGGCGCTCGAAGTCAGCGATACAATCGTGATTATGAACAAAGGCAGAATCGAGCAGATTGGCACGCCCGAAGATGTCTATGAACAACCCGCAAACCCCTTTGTGTACGGCTTTTTGGGCAACGTCAATCTCTTCTCGGGCAGAATCGCCAAACAGGCAAATGAGCATGATATGCTCTTTATCCGCCCACATGAAATCGA
Organism: uncultured Helicobacter sp.; assembly: GCA_947177485.1. Taxonomy (GTDB): domain Bacteria; phylum Campylobacterota; class Campylobacteria; order Campylobacterales; family Helicobacteraceae; genus NHYN01. The sequence continues at coordinate 46,809 of CAMWUR010000002.1, read as the reverse complement.
GGTTTCGCTCGATGGCAGCGAGAACTGCGCACGGATTTTGAGCCACCGAATCCTTGGCGCACATGTGCGCCTCATTCTCGAACTTGCCGAAAATAAGCAGCATAGCGAACCCATCGAAGCCGAGATTTCAAAGGCACAATGGGGCGAGATTAAGCAGCAGCAGCCCGAGTTTGTGTATCTAAAATTTCTCAACATGCGCGGATATTCCAATCAAAATGAACAATGGAGCGAATATGTCATTTGAACACGACCAAAAACGGCTTGGAGACGCGCTCGCGACAATCAATGGCAACATTAAACTTGCCTTTAGCCACCAAATCGAAGATGTGATTCTGCTTGATTTGCTCGCAAAGCTTGGAATCCTGCCGCAAATCGCGGTTTTCACGCTCGACACGCACAAGCTTTTTGAACAAAGCCTCGCCCACCAACGCGAGGTTGAGCGATATTTTGGAATCGAAATTGCGATATTTTGCGCAACGAGCGAGGAGCTCGCTAGAATCGAGCGCGAGATTGGCGAGTGGGGCATGCGCGAAAGCTTGGAGAAACGTAAGGAATGCTGCCGTGTGCGCAAGATTCTGCCCTTGCGGCGCGCGCTAGAGGGCGTGAGCGCGTGGATTAGCGGCATTCGCGCGGCGCAATCGATGACGCGCGCGCATGTTGGGCTTGTCGAAGACGATGCGCAGTTTGGGCTGCAAAAAATCAATCCACTCTTTGATTGGGACGATGCGAAGGTTTGGGAGTATGCGAGCGTGCGCAACCTGCCCGTAAATCCTCTCTATGCGCAAGGTTTCGCAAGCATTGGCTGCGCGCCATGCACACGCGCGATTGAGCCCGGGGAGAACATTCGCGCGGGGCGGTGGTGGTGGGAAGACCCCGCGCACAAAGAATGCGGGCTGCATCGAAGGTAGGGGAGATAGTATTGCTACAAAAAGCATCATATTCAATCCCGAGTCTATTTTACCAAAATATTTCCCTTGAACAAAATTATTCTCTTGCCAATAAAAAGGAATTGTTTCTAAGTGAACTTAGAGGCAAAACCTTGCAATACAAAAGATACACAAAAAGCCCTTTGCGCTATGGCGGTGGCAAATCTTTGGCGGTTGGGCTTATTCTTGAACATTTTCCTAATGATATAGAACGTGTCATTTCGCCATTCATGGGTGGAGGGAGTGTAGAAGTTGCTGCGGCTTTGGAGCTTGATTTAGAGGTAAAAGCCTTTGATATTTTCGATATTCTCGTAAATTTTTGGCAGATTTTGGTTATAGATTCTAAAAAACTATATGAATCTTTATTGGAACTTGAGCCAACACAATGTACATATACTAAGATAAAGGAAGAACTAAAATCATTTTGGAATGAGCGGCATAAAAATTCACAGAATACACCCAAAGTACATTTAGACTCTTTAACTCTCGCAAGGGATTATTATTTTAATTTTAACCTAAGTTATGGACCAGGATTTTTAGGTTGGATGAGCAAAATCTATGAGGACAAAAACCGCTATCTACATAATTTGGAAAAAATCAAAAATTTTCAAACAAAAAATCTCCAAGTAGAATGTAAGAGTTTTGAGAATGTATTTGAAAAGTATCCCAATGATTTTTTCTATTGTGACCCACCTTATTTCTTAGACGGAGATTCGAAGATGTTTAAGGGAATTTACCCAATGCGCAATTTTCCCATTCATCACAACTCTTTCAAGCATGAACTTTTAGCAGAATACCTCAAGAAACACAAAGGCAAGTTTATCTTGAGTTATAATGATTGCGCTTTTGTGCGAGAAACATACAAAGATTTTAGAATTTTAGAGCCGAAATGGCAATACACAATGGGACAAGGCGAAACAAGAATGGGTAAAAATAGACTAGAACGGGGCGACATAAACAATACAAAACAAAGCCATGAATTACTGATTATAAAGGAGTAACATGCATATCAATGACGTCAAAACAGCTTTTAAAATTGCTGATGTGGAATTTGTCAAGGGAAGTACGAGATTAAATTTTAATTATATTAAAAACATTAAAGATGAAAATGGCAAGCAATTACCTCAAACAATCCTTACAGATAATGTTGCGCGAGTTTATTTGATAGTTGTAGATGGAGAAATCAAGAAAATTGGTGGTTCTCAAGCAGAAGGTGGAATCAAGAATACCTTATCAATCTACCGTGATGGTGGCACAAAAGGACGACCAAGCATTAGAAGCTTTGGTATATGGTATTTTCTTTATCATACTATTTTAAGTGGTGCAAAAATTGAATTTTATATGATTTTTCAAGAAAACTTTCCGACAAAAATTAAGGGGCTTTTCGGATTAAAAGAAATACCGAATGCTTATATTTCTTATAAACTTATAGAACAATGTTGTATTGAAGATTATCTACAAGCAGAAAATAATAATTTTCCTGATTGGAATGTGCAGGAACAGGGAATAGATTGGCCTCTTGAAATCAAAAATGAACATGTGGAGATTCTCAAAAACAGCACAACAAAAGAAAAAGTGGCACAAAGAGGAGAAGCGAAACAATAGTGCCGAATATTTTCTTGGGTTACCATATCGTTCCTTTTTCATAATCTCATGCATCGCTGCTAGCCTAAAAAAGGCAGCAAAGTGATATTTTACACCCTAAATGCTGAAATAAATCTTAAATTTGGACATGTCGTGTGGGAGGGTGATTGTGGGCAAACATGGGAATCAATATTGATATTTTTTCCGCTTCAGCCACAAGAAAAAGATTGTGAGTAGCACAGCCATAATTTCGGCAACAACAATAGACGCCCAGATTCCATCAACAAGCCAAAAGATTGGCAATATGAGCACGGCAAGAATCTCAAAAACAAGCGTGCGCACAAAAGAGATAATAGCAGAGGTGATTCCGTCATTCAATGCGGTAAAAAATGACGAACCAAAAATCGCAAAACCAGAAAAGAGAAACGAGAATAAAAAGATAGAAAATGCATGGATTGTTAAGGCGAACAATGCGTCATCATAGCCCACAAAAATAGCCGATAAAGACTCTGCAAAAATCAAAGCAGCAATAAACATGGCAAGCGCACACAAGGCAATAAAAATGAGGCTATTCCTAAAGACTTCGCGAAGCTTTTTGTGATTTTGCGCGCCATAGTGATAGCTAATAATGGGCGAAACTCCAATAGAATAGCCAATGAAGATTGCCTGAAAAATCAGACTGACATACATCAATACTCCAAAGACCGCAACACCATCTTCGCCCGCATATTTTAAGAGTTGCAAATTATAGACCATAGCCACGATAGGCATGGCGATATTGCTTAGTAATTCCGAAGAACCATTGGTGCATGTCTTGCACAATGCCTTCAAATCCCATTGCGCTCTTCCAAGTCGCAAAAGGCTCGGATTATTGCGTGCAAAGTAGAAAAGCGGCACAAAGCCGCCAACACATTCACTAATGAATGTTGCAAAAGCCGCGCCCGCAAGCCCCCATTGAAATAAAATAATAAAGACTGCGTCTAAAATGATATTGACAATTCCCGCAGCAAGTGTTACATAGAATCCAATTGCTGGCTTGCCCGCTGTGGCAAAGAGACACTGAAAGGCTGCCTGCAAAATGTACGCAGGAAGAGCGGCAAGAAGAATGCCGCCATAGAGAATGCCGTCTTCTAAAAATTGTCCCTCTGCGCCAAGAGAAATGGCAAAAGGACGAATGGTGAAAATGCCCACGACAGCCACCACAATCCCGCAGAATATAGACGTATAAATCACGAGCGAAAAAATCGTCTTCGCCTTTCGTATCTCACCCTCGCCGATTGTTTTTGCAATCAGCGCACCGCCCCCTGTCCCAAACATAAAGCCAAAAGAGCCCAAAACAAGCACGAATGGGAAAATAAAATTCAAAGCCGCAAAAGATTGTTTCCCGACAAAGTTTGAAACAAAAAAGCCATCGACAACGGTATAAATTGATGTAAAAATCCACATCATTATGGAAGGAAATCCAAAAGCAATGAGCTTTGGCAACCGTGATTCTGAAAGTTTTGATTCTATTATTTCTCCTAGTCAAAATATATTTGAAATTTTTCTTGTGCTTTTTTGCGAGATACCATGACATATTTTCTAATCAGCTGCAATAATTGTCGCGATTCTTTGGGCGAAAATGCGTTGAAAATATCATTTTCAAACTCAAAAATGGGTATGATATGTTCTTGCACAAATTCCTGCCCTGTTTGAGTCAAATAAACATGCATGTCTCTTCGTTTACCCTTTTGCAATACAAGATAGCCTTGCGATTCAAGATTTTTAATCGAAGAATGAATTGTTTTCTTGCTGATAAAATAATATTCTGCAATCTCTTTTTGCAAACAACCATCTCCAAATTCAGCGATATAGTAGAAGATGCGCAGCGCACTATCAGATAAGCCAATTTGCAATGCAATCTTATGATACATTTCATCTAGTTCCCTATATATCGCATTAAATTCCTTGAGTTCTTTGCTACATTTTGAACGCATTCTACACCTCTAATAATCTGATTTCGGATTATATCACAATTCCTGTTCATTGTCAAGCCGCCCACGAATCCACGCTATGTGCGAGGTTTACTCATATATAATTTCATTAATTGGGAATGGGGATTTTTCGCATCATTACGTTGGCATTGCCGAGGCAACCAACGACGTCAAAATGGAGGTGCGACTTTAGTCGCACATCATGAGTGCGGTTAAAACCGCACCTCCGATTTTGTCTAGTTATCATATCTATTGGCAATTCTTCGCTTGGTGTTTTTCTTCTAAGGGGGACAGGGGTGCTACTTGCGAAGCACTCCCCCAACCCCCGCACACTTCTTATCGGTGAGCAATGGCAAAGAGATGTTTCAGCTTCGCCTCAACATGACAATAAAACGACCCTCCCCTAACCCCCAAAGCACATAGGGGGAAGATAATGCGAGATTGACCACCGCAAACCACCAACACGATTCGCGTTTGCAATTCCATATATGATATAATCCCTTATTTATTAAAGGTTGCGCATGAGTGTCGCGTTATTGAGCTTGGTTCTTGCCTGTCGTTTCTTTGGGCTGTTCGTGGTGATGCCTTTGCTTGCGCTCTATGTCCTAAGCTTTGATGATTGCACTCCGCTGCTGCTCGGGCTTTCAATGGGAATCTACGCCCTCTCGCAAGTGTTGTTTCAAATCCCCTTTGGCAGCCTAAGCGACAAATACGGGCGCAAACCGCTCATCGCGCTTGGAATCGTGATTTTCATCATCGGTTCGCTCGTTTGTGCATTTGCCCAAAGCGCACAGATGCTCGTTTTTGGGCGGTTTTTGCAGGGCGTGGGGGCAATCGGCGGCGTGGTCAGCGCGATGATTGCCGATGTCGTCCCCGAATCGCGCCGCACAAAAGCGATGGCGACAATGGGCGCGTCCATTTCACTAAGCTTCGCGCTCGCGATGATTATCGGCAGCATCGAGAAAGACGCGAGCACGCTCTTTGTGCTCGCCTGCGTTTTGAGCGCGTTCTCGCTCCTGCTGCTCTTTTTCGTGCCCAATGTCGCACATGTCCAATTTTCATATAGCCAAAAGGCAACAGATGGTGCAAACAAGAATCTATGGATTATGAACGCAAGCAATTTCTTGCAAAAGATGTTCATGACATTTGCGTTTGTCATCATTCCACTGCTGCTGGCACAAGACGGAATCGCGAAGGAATCGATGTGGCAATTCTATATCCCCGCCGCGCTGCTCGGCGTGCTGGCGATGGCGCCTGCGGCAATCCTCGCCGAGAAACGTGGCAAATTCAAGCTCGTGCTCGCAATCGGAATCGTGCTTTTTGTCCTCGCCTATCTCTGCTTGCTGCTACTTGGCGCAAACCTCGCGCTGCTCGCTGTTGGCTGCGTGTTGTTCTTTGTCGGCTTCTGCTTCCATGAACCAATCCTCCAATCTCTCGCAAGCCGCTATTGCAAGGCGCACCAAAAAGGCAAGGCGCTCGGAATCTTCACATCATGTGGCTATATGGGCTCATTCTTTGGCGGGCTCTTTGGCTCGGTCGCGTTCTCGTCTGTCGAAGCACCATTACTCTTTGGAATTATCGCTGCCGTCTGCGCCGCGTGGCTGCTTGTCTTGCGATTCCTTGATTCGCCCACAAAGCTTGGTGTGTTCTACCATGCCTTCAATCATGAATCCGATTTGGCACATCTCTCCTCACTCCAAACGTTAGAGGGTGTGAGTGAATACTACATCAACCACACCGAAAAACAGGTTGTGATTCGCTATAATGCGTCCCTTATAACAGAGCAAAAGATTGCGGAGAGCCTGAAATGATAGAGATTAGCAAAAAAATCATCAGCATGTTTGGACGCGCAAATGCTTATTTTGGGCTTATCAAAGAAAATGACAGAATCCTCGTTGGGCTAAGCGGCGGCAAAGATTCGCTGCTGCTTTCCACTCTGCTTGCGCGCCACAAAAAACATGCGCCCTATGCGTTTGAGTTCAAAGCCGTTACGGTCGATTATGGAATCGGCGAAGATTTTAGCTATCTGCAAGATTATTGCGCGCAAAATGAGATTCCGCATGAGGTCTATCGCACGGACATCATGGCAATCATGCAAGAAAAGCGGCGCGGCAGCAGCAGCTTTTGCAGCTTTTGTTCGCGGATGCGGCGCGGCGCGCTGTATAGCAAGGCGCTTGAGGGGGGATTCAATAAGCTTGCACTTGGGCATCATCTCGATGATGCGGTCGAGAGTTTTTTTATGAACTTCTCCTACAATGGCGCACTGCGCTCGATGCCCCCACTCTATCGCGCGAGCAATGGGATTGTTGTGATTCGCCCGTTGATATGGCTGCGCGAGCGACAAATGATAGACTTTGTTGCGTACAACAACCTGCAAACACCGCTGTGCAACTGCCCCGCAATCCACGACAAACCGCCGCATGTGCGCGAGGCGACAAAAATAATGCTACAAAAGCTCGAGGAGCAAAACAAAGAGCTATTCGTCTCGCTCAAGGCTGCGTTTATGAATCTCCATGCACAAACATTTATGGACAAAAACTTCTTGGATTGTCCAAGCGATAGAACCATTGGGATTCCAAGCGACTTTCCGATAGAACGAATGTATAATGAGGAGATAGTATGAGTGAGCACATCGAAAAATTTGATGAAGAATTTGGCATTCCGCTCGAGGCACACGAGAATATCGAAGCCTTACAAGAGCTCGAAGAGATTGTCAAAAGAGGCGTGAATGCGCAAAGCAGCGCAAGTTTAGGCGAGTTTTTCGAGATTCTAAGCGGCGAGGACACACAGGCAATCGAAGAGGCGATTAAAGAACGCATGATGAAAAACCTCGAGTTTTTCGAACAACGCGAGCCCGAACTTTTCAAGGGGCTTTCAAGTGCGCCCACAGAATACAATCTACTCTTTGACGCAAAAGGGCTCAATATCGTCAATATCCAAAATGGCACACTGATGTTCCCCGAGATTGAGGGGAAATACACAATGATTGAGGCAGCAAAGAATCTAAGCGACAGCCCGCTGACACACCCGATGTGGAAGCTGCACACGAACAATCTCTCGATTGGCTATCTCAAGAAAAAAGAATTCCCGATTACGAGCAAAATCTACAACGCGCTGTGTTATTCTGCCATTTCGTATGGAATCATGCGCGAAGGCATGCATTTGCCCGCTGGATTCTTGCCCACGCTCACTTTGCTTGGGCTTGGTGGTGGGCTCGTGCTTGAGGCATTGCGCGAGCGCTACGCGACAATCCACGCGCTGCTCATCTTTGAAGAATCGCTCGACCTCTTTCGAATCTCGTGCTATTTTGTTGACTATCCCGCCCTTTTTGGGCAAGTGAACGACAATGCATGCTTCTTGTTCATCGGCTCGTTTTTGAGCACAAACAACATCATCAATTTCTTTGAACAGCGCAAAATCAGCGCAAACTATCTGCGGCTTGAGCTCATGCTCTATGACACACCAAAGCTGCAAGGTGCACGCGAACTCATCAAGGGCGCCTATTCAGCAAACGCGCGCGGCTGGGGGACATTTGATGATGAGCTCATTGGAATCAAAAACGCACTCGCAAACATGCGCTACCGCCACAACACGAAGGGTGAATATCTGCTCCAAAATGCGTTTTTTGCAAGCGGAATCCGACTGCCCGCGCCTATCTGCGTTGTGGGCAATGGTCCAAGCCTCGATGCGCTGCTACCATTCATCAAGGCAAATGCAAATCGCATGCTCATTTTCAGCTGCGGCACGGCGATTAAGCCCTTGTTGCGGTATGGAATCAAGCCCGATTTTCAGTTCGAAATCGAACGTACAGACTATCTCCACACGGCGTTTGAGGGGCTCGATTTGCGCGGAATCACGCTTGTGTGTGCAAATCTCGTGAATCCAAAAGTGCTTGAACTCTTTGATGAATCCTATCTTTTCTCGCGCGATGGCAGTTGTGCAGCCGAAATCCATTTACCACGTATTCGCCTTATTGGCGCCTCGCCCTTTGTGGGCAATGCAGCCGTGTCGCTCGCCGCGATGGCAGGTAGCGATGTGATTCTCTGCGGACTTGATTGTGGGTATATCATCGGCTCCACAAAGCATGCCAAGGATTCGTTCTATGGCGAGGAGAAAGCCTTTACGCTCGAGGATTTACCGCCTGATAGCTTCCCTGTGCAACCCAACAAAGATAAACCCGTGTATAGCGATGCACTCTACCTCAACTCGCGCGAAAACATCGAATCTGTGTTGCGCGTTTTTGAACCCAACCACACGCTCAATCTCGGTGAAGGCGCATTCATCAAAGGCGCAAAGCCCTTTGAGCCCGGCACATTTGGACTCAACAAAATCGACAAAAAGGCTGTGCTCAAAGAATTTCGGACTTTCTTTAGCCGCAATGCAGAGCATGCCTTTTTTGAACATATCACAGCATTCTATAAAAACAAGGGCGATTCGTTTTTCAAAATGTTACACACGCTTTTTGATGATGATGTAACGACCAAAGAGGAGCTGTTCGTATTCCTCGATAGCGCATCCGCAAAGCTACAATTCCTTAAACAGCAAATGCCTTATTGGGGTATTCTTATGGGCGGAAGTATCGGATTTTACCTACAAATCGTCATGCTATGTGCGCTTGCAATTCCTAAAAACGACATTGCCGACTTCTTCAAAGAAGCGCGCAAAATCTTCAAACGTGAGCTGCAAGTTTTCAAAAAAACGCATGACGATATGCTCGAAGATGCCCTCCTAGAGGCTGATGTAGGCTAGAGTGCAAAAGTGGAACAGAGATTGCTACAACCTTTGTAATAACTCAAAACAAAGGATAGACCATGAAAAAGTCTCTGTTAGTATTCACTGCATCTAGTGCATTCGTGTTTGGCGCAACCGCTGGAATCAACCCTGCTCCTGCAACAGCGCCTCAAATGGCTCCAAGTATGGGTATTCAACAACCTGTGAATAACAATATTCGCACAACGATGCCCCTTGAGACCGTGCAGACAACAACAACGATTCAATCTGCGCCGATGTATCCTGATAGGAATACATACCGCTCACAGAATGTGAATCAAATCTCGACCGATGAGTATGTGATTCCAAATGCTCCGATTATCGCTCCTTCGAGCATGATTGAGCTCACTGCCGTTGGGCTTGGTGTTGCACCCGAAAACACCTCGAGTCCTGCGCAAGCAATGGCGCTCGCCAAACGAGCCGCGATTGTTGATGCGTATCGCCAAATCGGTGAGAAAATGTATGGGATTCGCGTCAATGCGCAAGACACCGTGCGTGATGTGATGATTAAAAATTCAACGGTCAAAACCAAAGTGCTTGCTGTCATTCGCAACGCCGAGATTCTCGAAACCGTTTATGAAAATGGTCTTTGCCAAGTCAGCATGGAGCTCAAACTTGATGGCAAACGATGGTATCGAATCCTAAGCGGTGAAGAGTTCCGCTAGAAAACGTGCTCGTGAAAACATTCAATGCGCTGTGGCAGCTCCTCGCGGGGCTGCTCCTGTTGTCGGGTTGTGCGCGCTTGCCACAGCCCGAGTTTGTTCCAACAACCACCCCCTATCAGATTCTGTTTCTAAGCCCACAATTGCGCTACAACGACATGGGATTTGTGCGGCACAATGTTGATTCTGTTGTGCTCGAAATTTATGCGCTTGGCAAGCCACTCTATAAAATCAGCATTGATGATTATCAGATTTGTACGCCTGAATGCTACCCCAAACATCTCTTTATCCAACATCTCTTTGGCGAGTTTGCACCCAGCAGCCTTCTTGAAGACATTCTGTTGCTTCGCGATATTTATGGTGGCGAGAATCTCACAATCCTAGAGCGCAGCGTTGTGCAAAAAATTGCGCGCAAAGACAGCATGATTGTCTACACACGTAGTGCCCACAAAATGGTCTTTGAAGATTCTATACGCAAGGTTCGGATTGTGCTTGAAGATGTGAAATTTTAAGCCTTTGTACACTACAATATCCTCTAGTTTCCTTAAAGAAGGATTAAAATGAGATTTCGCTATCAAGATCTATCGCTCAAACTCAAAATTCTCTTTTTTATCAGCGGCACAATCGTGTCTTTCGCGGTATTGATTGTAATTCTGTACATCAGTAGTATCCACCTCACAGAACAGCTCCATATAAAAACTTATGAATCTCTAGAAATAGCCGTTAAGGATAAGCTCAAGCTTTCTACTGACTCTGTTGCAAATGCCATAGGCGACTTGCTCGTCGATGTGCAAAACGAAGAGCAAAAAATCGCCATCATCGCCCAAGCAATCGAGAAATTCCGCTTTGAAGACGATAAATCGGGCTATTACTTTGCCTATAAACTCCATGTTCCTGTGGCACACCCCACGCGCAAAGACCTCATCGGTAAAGATTTGGGGCAAACAGCAGACGCAAATGGTGTCTATTATGTGCGCGACTTGCATAAAGCTGCACAAAATAATGGGGGCTTTGTCTACTTTGTCTTTACCAAACCTCAACCCGATGGCAGCAACAAGCTTGCTGATAAGCTCGCGTATGCATGCTTTATCCCCAACACAGACGGAATCTGGATTTCAACAGGCGTCTATATCGACAACCTTAGCGCGCAGGCAGAAATGGCATCACGAGACATTAGCGGGATTGTCAATATCTCGAGTTTTCGCGCCATTCTCATTGCGCTTGCCGTGTTCGCCGTCATATTCACGCCCCTAAGCCTTTTGTTCTACTTCAACATGGTCTCAAGCATGCGTGCCATCAAAGACGGGCTACTCTCGTTCTTTGCCTATCTCAATAACAAAACGCAAACAATCGAAAAAATCAAACTCAATGCAAAAGACGAATTTGGCGTTCTCGCAGAGACAATCAATGAAAATATCGACAAAACGGGCAAAGGGCTCGAGCTTGACGCAATCGTCATCAAAGAAACAGCACAGATTGCAACAGACATCACACATGGCAATCTCACACATCGAATCACAAATACACCACAAAACCCACGTCTAGGCGAACTCAAAGACATATTCAACGCAATGCTTGATTCTGTCGAACAAAGCATTGGTGCAGACATCAACGCGTTACAAAAACTCTTTAGCGCCTATGAAAATTCCGACTTCACGCAAAAAATCGAGAATGCGCATGGCAAAATTGAATTAGCGACAAACGCATTGGGGGTTGAGATTCGTAAGATGTTGCGCAATTCACTTGATTCTGCAAATCTGCTCAACAACGATAGCAAAGAACTCGGCGAGGCAGTGCAGAGTCTCAACACAAGCGCAAATGAGCAAGCAGACAAGCTCACACAGATTGCTCAAGCGATTCTACAAATGACGGCAGCAATTCAAAACATCAGCGCAAAAACATCAGAAATCACAACGCAAGGTGAAGAGGTCAAAAATGTTATTGGAATCATTCGCGACATCGCCGACCAAACGAATCTGCTCGCGCTCAATGCCGCGATTGAAGCAGCGCGTGCGGGCGAACATGGACGCGGATTTGCCGTGGTGGCAGACGAGGTGCGCAATCTTGCCGAGCGCACGACAAAGAGCCTTAGCGAGATTGAGGCAAACACAAATACATTGATTCAAGGAATCAACGAAATGTCAACATCGCTCAATGAACAAACGATTGGCATTGAGAACATCAACGATTCCATTAGTGCAATCGAAAGCATTACACAGCAAAACCTTTCGATTGCCCATAATTCTGCTAAAATTGCAGAAGATGTCCAAAAGACAGCGGCAATCATTCTTGATGAGGCAAATAAAAAGAAATTCTAAGGAATTGCGATGAAAAAATGGTGTTTTTTGTTGTTTGTAGCAATGGCGCATGCAGATTGGGATATTACGGGGCAGATTCTCTCCATTGATGACGCGCAAAAGACAATCACAATTGGAGGCTGGGGCGCGACAATGACGATTCAAGTGTTGCCCCACACGCGATTAAAGGGCGATGATTGTGGTTGGTTTGGGTTGTGGGACACAAATGGGACATTCGTAGACCTCGAGGTTGGGCAGATTGTCGAAGTCGATTTGCTCCATAGCGGCTTTGCCCCCGCTCCTGCAACAAGCCAAACGCAGAGTATACCGCTGCCTACCGCGCGAAAAATTGAATGGAAATGTCGTAAACGTGCCTACTAGGCTATTTGAGATGTTTTGCTTCGCTCAACATGACAAATAGAGACATGACAAGTGGGAATCATGATACCCTCCCCCTAACCCCTTCCGCAAGGGAGGGGGAAATCGGAGGTGCGACTTCAGTCGCACATATTGACGGGTGCGATTGAAATCGCACTTCCAAAGTTTCTAATCGTCATTGCGAGCGAGCCTATTTGCCCAAACAAAATTGCCCAAAAATCATATCCAAAAGCTCCTCGGTATGATGGGGCGATGTGATAGTATTCAGCGCATTGAGCGCCTCTTTTATCCAAAATGAAAACAGCTCAAGCTCACCAGAAGAAAGCGGCTGCAGCGATTGACGTAAACAATCAACGACACTCACAAAGGCTTGAATCTGTCGCTTTGAACTCAAGATGATGTCTTCGGCAGGCTTGGATTCGAGCTTTTGACGCAAAACATGCAACAAAGGGGCAATCTGTCCATTCTTGGCGCTCACCTCGACACATTCCCATTGCAAAAAGCGCGATGTATCAATGACAATTCCTTTATCGATTTGATTCAACACAACAAGCACATGTGCAAATGTAGGGAGTCGATTGATAATCGCCTCGTCCTCTTGCGTCAGCGGGGAAGAAGCGTCAAACACAGCAAGCACAATATCGCTTTGCTCGCAGCTTGCAAGACTTCGAGTAATCCCTTGCTGCTCGATAGAATCGGTACTCTCGCGCACGCCTGCTGTGTCGATAATCCGCAGTTGATGCTGTGCAATCATACATGATTCCTCAATCGTATCGCGCGTTGTGCCCGCAATATCACTCACAATTGCACGTTCCCGCAAAAGCAAGGCATTGAGTAGCGAACTTTTGCCTGTGTTAGGTTTGCCCAAAAGCGCAATATGAAATCCATTAGAAAAGCGCTCATAACTTCGTGAAACATCGAGCAAGCGCTCAAATTGCGTGATGCGCTCATGGATTCTTTCGCTAATGGATTGCAAAAGATTGTACGGCAAATCTTCTTCGGCATAGTCAATGCTCACCTCGCTTGTTGCGAGAAATTCGAGCAAAACATGGCGCTCACGTGCAATAAAATCACTCAAACTCCCGCGCAGTTGGCGTACAAGCAAATGTTGGCTTGTCGCGTCTTTGACACTAATGAGCTTGGCAATGGCTTCGGCTTGGGTTATGTCCATTTTCCCAGCGATGACGGCACGCAAACTAAATTCGCCCGGGTGCGCGAGCCGCACGCACGCAAATTGCAACACTGAATCCAAAATCGCATGGGCAATAAAGCTGCCACCATGGCATTGAAACTCTATCACATCTTCGCCTGTATAGCTATGTGGTGCTTGAAAATAGAGCACAATCACCTCGTCAAGAATCGTGCCATTGTGGTCATACAAAGGGCGCAAGCTCGCATAGCGAGGACGCAACGCATGCGGAGAAATTTGCAACAATGCGCAAGCGACTTGTAGGCACTCTGTGCCGCTCATCTTCACCACAGCAAGCGCACCAGAGCCCAAAGGAGTGGCGATTGCCGCAATCGTATCAGTGATAGAACTCATTGACAATCACGTATTTCCCGCCTTCAGGGGTTTTGCGAAACGAGACATATTTGTCAGGAAATGTCTCGCGGAGCTGACGCAGGGCAATATAAGCCAAAACACCATCAAGTGGGCGAGTTTGCCCCTTGCCAGTTGTTCGAATCGATTCGATGACAGGTGTGAGATAATGCGCAATCATCAATTCTTGATTATGTAAAAATTCAGCAATCTCAAGCCGAACCATCAATCTGTAACGCATATTAATCCAATGGAATAGCATATAGGAAAGCGCCTTATAGCGATAACCCTCTCTACCGATGAGTAATGCAGCATCTTCACCATGAAACTCGATAAAAAGTGTATGGTCATCAAAAACACTCACCTTGATAGGGTTGATATTGAATGGCATCAGCGCAAAAAGCTCGTTGATTTCTTTCTGTACTTGCAGGGCAATGCCTGCAATTTCACTCGGAGAACGTTTGTTGTTCTCATGATTTTCTTTACTCTCTTCTATTTCTTTGTGTTCCTTGAGCTCGGCGATAGGGAGCGGATTGAAGGGTTTTTTGGGTTTTGATTCGACAAGTTTGGATTCGATGGGCTGCACTTTGGGCTTAAAATCTTGCATGGACGGCATAGTTTTTGGCTCTGGAGCAGGCTTTTGCTGGGGCATTTCTTCCTTTGTTTCTGGCTTGATTTCAGGTTTTTGCTCATCAGGTTTTTTTGGTTCGGGAGCACAACTTGTTTCGGGGACTTTGCGCGGTTTAAAGGGTTGTGTCGTATTGTCAATGTCTTCATGAAAAAAATTCTCATAGATTGCATCTTCAGAGCGAGAAAAGTTATAATCCACCTTTGTTTCAACTTCGGTAACTTCTTGAATCACTCTATCTCGCGCTTTTGAGACAATCTTAACTTTGGGTCGCTTTGGCGGTTCAGAAGCTGTCGCGACAGCAAGAACAGGTGCAGCAGGCATAACAACGGGAATTGTCGGATTTTGTTTTGTGCTCGCGACAATAATTGCAGGCTTTTTGCAAAAGCCCAAAAAACCTTTGGAAGGCTCTTGGACAATCTCATATTCGATTTCTGTAACAGAAACCCCCAGCTCCTCTGATGCTTTAATCAATGCTTCATTCATACTTGGTGCTTCAATTTTTTTCATCATGTTCTCCTTTCAAAAGCTGCTTGCGTGATTCCATAATCTTATTGATTGTGTACTGTTGGGCAATCGAAAAGAGATTGCTCACAAACCAATACAACACAAGCCCCGATGGGAAAGTGATAAAGAAAATCGTAAAAATCACAGGCAGGTATTTAAAGACTTTTTCTTGCATGGGGTCGGTGAAGCTCGTGGGAGTGATGTGTTGCTGCACAAACATCGACACGCCCATGAGCACGGGCAGCACGAAATAGGGGTCCATAACGGACAAGTCGGTAATCCAACCTATCCACGCAGCGCCCTTGAGCTCGATAGCGTTGTAGAGCACGCGATAAATCGCGAAGAAGATGGGCATTTGGAGCAACAGCGGCAGGCAACCACCGAGCGGATTGGCTCCATGTTTGCGGTAGAGTTCCATCATGTGTGTTTGCAATTTTTGCGGGTCGTCTTTGTATTTTTGTTGAATCTCTTTCATCTTAGGCGCAATGTCTTTGAATTTTTGCATCGAAACCATGCCCTTATAGGTCAGCGGAAAGAGCACAATGCGCACGATGAGCGTGAGCAAGACAATCGCCCACCCCCAGTTGCCACAAGATTCTTGCAACCACTCAAGTAATGAAAAAAGAGGTTTTGCAAAAAAGGTGATGATGCCATATTCAACCACATCACCCAATATGGGATTGATGTGTTTGAGATGTTGCAAATCTTTTGCGCCGACATAGCCAAAAATCTGCGCACGATTGCTAAATGAAGCAAACATCGCGGGGTTATTGTCTTTGCCCACAACCACAGCGGCGGGAAAACTCTGCCCTTCATTTACATAGAGCACATTGGTATAGTATCTATCAACAGCTGCGAGGAATGTTGCCGCGTCAATCTTGACTTCAGACGTGACATCGCCATCTTCAAAGGTGTCGATTTTGCCATCACTCTTGCGCACCATTGCACCCTTAAATACAAACGAATCATTGTCGGCAACAGGGCGCGCACCTACGCTCACAAAAAATGCGCCCAAATCCGCTACTTCACCTGATTTTTGTCCAAAAACTTCAAGCTCATAATGCCCATCAGGATAGAAGATAAACTTTTTGCGCACAACAAACGAATCATCAGCACCAAGATTCTGCTCAATCAACACTTCTTGCGGAGAATCGGTCAGCTCAATATGTGTTTGCGCCGAAAGAACGTGATAGGGATTATGTGCAGCATGTTGCATCACGTCTTTGTTGGAAAAACGCAATTCAAGCGGACGCAAATCGCTTGCATTCAGCAACACAACCTTGCCCTTTTCGCCATAGCGATTGCCAAGCAGTGTTGCTTGTGCCATCTGCCCTTGTTTATCAAAGATGAGATGAAAATGAGGCGAACGCACTTCAAAAA
Source organism: uncultured Helicobacter sp. (assembly GCA_947177485.1). Taxonomy (GTDB): domain Bacteria; phylum Campylobacterota; class Campylobacteria; order Campylobacterales; family Helicobacteraceae; genus NHYN01. The sequence goes on along the minus strand of CAMWUR010000002.1, from coordinate 30,164 downwards.
GAATCTCACTACTCTCCACATCTTCCATACGAGGAACAGCTGCTGGGGCTGCAACCGAAGTTTCTGCGCTTGGTGTTGGTGCGATGGTTTCGCTTTGGCTTTGAACGTTTGGCTTTGTGGCATTTGTCGCTGCAACAGGTGGCGCGACATAATAGCTATAAGGAACAAAAAAAAGCACGCAAACAACCACAGCGAGCATCATTCGTGTTTGTGGGCTAAGTTGATTGATTTTATCAAACACAGAGTTTTCCTTCGTATTGAGATTTGATGAGATAAAAACTATGCAAGCCCAAAAATGGTTTGCGCGGAACAAGCCAAAAATGCACAACAATGGACTTACGAGCACAACATGGCTTTGGCAAAAACGCGCGCGGGCTATACCACACAATGGGATAGTCGATTCCGCCTGCACAAAATGGATTGCAACGTACAAGACGCGCAAGCACATAAACAGACGCACACAGAATCGAGGTGTTCACGCTAAAAAGCCACAGCGCATACTGCGAACAGCTCGGATAATAGCGACAGCTTGCACCAAAAAACATGGGCGACACAAAGAGTTGGTAGGCACGCAACAGGTAACAAATGCTCGCTCGAGAAGCGGCGCAAAAGCTCGCATACAAGCGGCGCAATGCGCAATAGATTCTAGGCAGGCTCATTGTCGCGCCTTCACGTTGTGGAATCGCGGCGACTCTTTTGGCTTGCAAATCCCCAAATAATGGCTCGCATCGACAAATTCCTTATTGAGCTGCATAAAATGACTCTGCGCTGCACTGACCTTTGCCACAACAACTAATTCCCCTGTTTGGAGCGAGTCTCGATTGCTGCGATAAATCTCACGCAATTGCCTGCGAATTTTGTTGCGTACAACAGCACAGCCGACTTTCTTGGAGACCGTGAAGCCCACGCGCGCTCGAGATTGCTTAACAAAAAACAACACAAGCAATTTGCCATGCCATTTGCTGCCATGCTTGTAAATTGCGTCAAATTCCTTGCTCTCTTTGAGAGTAATCAGCTTAGACTGCAAGCCGATTGCGCCCTTTTGCTCGCCGCGCATTGATAATCTTTCGCCCTGTTTTTGTTTTCATGCGTGCCCGAAAGCCATGCGTTCGCTTGCGTGGAGTGTTATGGGGTTGATAGGTTCGCTTCATAGATATTCCTTATATTCAAAAGCGCAATTCTAACTCAAAGTTGCTTAAAAACTCCCAACAAAACTAGACACTTTGGGTTTTGAAAGATTTTTGGCTAAAATTATGAAATCGACATAAGGAAAGACACAATGGAACTCTACCACCTTTCTCACACAGACCTTGATGGCTACGGCTGCCAGCTCATCACACGATTCTTAGCACCCAAAGTCTTTGCAAACGCTCATTTCTATAATGCAAATTATGGCAAAGAAGTAATGACACGACTCTATGAAATGTGCGATGACTTCTATAAATCAGGACATAAAGAAGCCATGTTGCTGATTAGCGATTTGAATCTCACACTCGAAGAATGCGCTGCACTCGAAGAAGAAATCAACGATTTGCGCAACAACGAGGGCAGAATCGTTTCTTTACAGCTCCTCGACCACCATGCAAGCGGGCAAGATTCGGCAAACGCGCACAAATGGTATCATCTCAACAATGATTTATGCGCCACGAAAATCACCTATCAATTTTTCAACAAATCCTACCCAGACATCTACAAACAACAAGCATGGCTCCCCACTCTCGTTGAGGTTATCAACGCCATTGACCTATGGAAAGAGGACGAAAGCGGCTTTGAAATGGGCAAGGTGCTCATGCGCATGATTGTTGAAACAAGAGAAATCAACCGCTTTATGTTTGATTCTGCACACCGCGAATACAAGCTGAATATGCTCACCAAAGCACAGGAATTTTTGCAGAAAGAAAAAGGGCATATTGCGCTTGATAACGCGATTCATCGGCTCAAGAAAGAATTGCTAGGCGGTAGTTTGGAGAGTGATACACTCGATAATATTAGCTCACAAGCACAAGTTGAATTGCTATGCAAAATGCAAAAAGAATGCGAGATTTTTTGCAATGGACACCGTGGATTCTTATCGTATGGAATCGGGAATATCTCTGTGCTTGCTAACGCATTCTTGCACCGTTGCAAAGATTTTGATTTCTTCATCGATGTTGGCATGCGCGGGAGCGTGAGCCTGCGTTCAAACGACAAATGCGATGTGAGCGAAATGGCACGTCTTTATTTTCGTGGCGGGGGACACAAAAACGCATCGGGAGGCAGAATCGATTCATTCAAAGAAAGTTTTCTATATCGTGAAATCAAAGAGAACGTGATGAAATATATTGCAAACATTGATGAATAAAGGAACAATATGGAACACGAGGAGTTTTCAGAGGAATCTGCACTTGAAATCATCGATTTGATTCAAACAGCTCTCTATTTTGCTGGTGTGCGCAAGCAAGCACTCGAAGAAGCCACAGAAGCCTATCTCGAGGCGCTCGAATCGCAAGATGAGGATTTGGAATACGACAGAGACGCGATGATTGCGCTTATACAAGGATTGCGCAAAAGCCACAAACATTTTTTTGGAGAACGTTAAATGCGTGATTTTCCGCTCGTCATTTTTTTTAGCGGGAATGGTAGCAATATGCAAAACCTCTATGAGCAGCTCCATCATAAAGAATTTATGGGGTTGCGCCTGTGTGTTTGTGCTGTGCTGTGTAACAATGAAAATGCGTATGGAATCACGCGTGCAAAGGCGCTGGACGTGCCATGCTTGGTCGTGCCACATCGCCATAAAACGCGGCATGCATTTGAAACACAGATTCTACAAGCGCTCGCGCCTTTTGCGCCCAAACTCTGCATTTTGGCAGGCTTTATGCGCATTCTTAGCCCCCATTTCTTGCAACACTATCCCGCAATCAACATTCACCCTTCGCTTTTGCCGCTTTTTAAGGGAGCGCATGCCATCAAAGAAAGCTTTGAATCGGATATGAAAATCGCGGGCGTGAGCGTGCATTGGGTGAGCGCCGAACTCGACAGTGGCGCAATCATTGACCAAGCCGCTTTCCACCGCAAGGAGACCCCCACATTTGAAAGCTTCGAGCAAAAAATCCACGCGCTCGAATACGCGCTCTATCCACGCGCAGTTTTGCAAGCACTTCAGCAAAGCTTTCTAAAAGCCGATATGGAGTAAAATGGAATCAAAAGGAGATTCTATGTTACCTTTTACCGATGAAGAATTGCTTGCCCCCACGCAGAGTGTGTTGCAAAAAGTGCGCCCACATCTGCTGCTTGATGGCGGTGATGTAACACTCATCGGAATCCTTGCAGGCAAAGTCTATCTTCGCCTCGAAGGAGCTTGCAAGGGCTGCCCAAGCAGCGCAACAACACTCAAACACGGTATTGAACGCGCATTGAAAATGGAACTACACCCAGACATTGAAGTTGTCAATGTCCCACATGGTATGGAGGAACAATGGAAAAGTCTTTAGCACACAACGAAAAGCGACTCTTGAACACATTAAAAAAACGAGCAGAAAGTGCATTTTTACGAGGCAATTATGAAGAATCTCTCAAACAATACTCTAACGCAATGGTGCTCCACCAAAGCGACACAGAAAGTCATGTCGGTTTGCTACTTGCCGATTTAGCGGCTGATTATGAAACAGAGAGCAAGGCGCTTTATGATTATTATCAAATTTTAAAACGTGAAAATCGCGCAGGCGCTGATAAAATCTTGCTCAATCTTGTCGAAAGTTTTGATGGCAATTTGAGCAAAATGGCGGCGATGACGCAAATTATTAATGCCTTGAATATCGACCGCAACGATGGTATTTTGTATAGCGATTTCAAAAAACATTTAGAGCAAAGCAACAACTTCAAAGAAGCATGTGAAGATATGATTTTTAGCACACGAATCATCCTCACAAGCCGCGAAGAATTTATCGAGTTTTTAGAAATCTTGGTGGAGCATGGCTTCGCCCAAATGGCGCTTGTCTATCTGGACGAAGTCTATGACAAAATGAGCTTTGATTCCAAAATAGGAGAAATCTACTCCAAAATCTTGAATGCGCAATGAACCCACACACACGCAAGATTCCCATTGAGAATGCCGCATTTACCTATATCACGGACGATTCGCGCATTGTCGACAGCAAGGGCGCGTTCTTGCGCACGCAGCTCAATCAAAAATACGAACAAGAGGCACGCGAACGTGGTTGCACGCATTTTGTCTCGCCACGTTTTTTATGGGAACATTTCGCGCCCTTTGCGCGCATTGTCGGAATCACGGGCACAAATGGCAAAACCACAACAGCGGCGGCAATCTATTCGATTCTGCTCGATTTGGGCTATTCTGTCGCTTTGCTTGGCACGCGCGGATTCTTCATAAACAACCAACAAATCGCTCATAAATCGCTCACCACACCGCCTGTTTTTGAAATTTTTACCTTTTTACTCGAGGCAAAGCAGCGCAAATGTGATTTTTTTATCATGGAAGTCAGCTCGCACGCGATTGCGCAGAATCGCATCGAGGGCTTAGAGTTTGCACTCAAGATTCTCACCAACATCACAAGCGACCACTTAGACTTTCACAAGACCACGACAGAATATGTCGCGACAAAAAACGCATTTTTTGGCGATTCGACACTCAAGCTCATCAACAAAGATGAATCGCACGCTGCGCCCAACCCAGCAAACATGCGCACGTACGCCATCGAAACCCCAGCAACATATTCTATCGCTGCCTATTCTTTCAAAGACGGCATTAGCGCGCAAATCATACATTCGCGTCAAAATGTGTCGCTCTTCTCGCCGCTTTTTGGGCGACACAATCTCTACAACCTACTCGCCGCTGTTGCGGCTGTGCATCTCCTCACCAATGCCGCACTAGAACGTATTGTTGCGCTTGCCGAAAACTTCGGCGGTGTGAAGGGTAGAATGGAAGTTGTACACTCCAATCCACTCATTATTGTCGACTTTGCCCACACTGAAGACGGAATGCGCCAAATCTTCGAATCGTTTTTGCATCGCAACATAGTCGTTGTCTTTGGTGCAGGGGGCGATAGAGACACAAGCAAGCGCCCCAAAATGGGTGCGATTGCCGAAAAATATGCCACCAAAATCTATCTCACCAACGACAATCCGCGCACCGAATCGCCGCAGGCAATCCTCGATGAGATTCTAAGCGGAATCCACGATACGTCAAAGTGTGTCGTTGAACCCGACCGCAGGCAGGCGATTCATCGCGCGATTGCCGCACTTGCTCCTGATGATGTGCTGCTCATTCTTGGCAAGGGCGATGAAGACGAACAGATTCTTGCTGACAAACGCATTGCCTGCAACGATGCCGAGATTGTCGCCGCATTTTTTAAGCCATAGCCTAACATTTGGTTAAGGCTATGAATAAAATCCAACGTCATTGCGAGGTGCTAGCCGAAGCAATCTAACGTCTTAAACGCTTGACATGAACTGCCACGTTCGTTACGCTCTTCGCAATGACGTTGGAATCTTTTATGATTCTAAATGTTTCATTTCGAAAGTGCGGTTTTAACCGTACTCATAAAACCATCATAAGTGCAGCTAAAGTCGCATCTCCAAAAATTCTCATTATATGTCAAATCTCCCAATTGTCATGTTGAGCGTTAGCGAAACATCTCTTTAGATTTGAGATTCTTCACTCGCTAATGCGAGTTCAGAATGACAAACAGCAGAGGCTTTCGTCATTGCGAGCGAGCGGCGCGAACGTGGCAATCAACAAGCAAAGTAAGAATCTTGGAATCCTTTTTGCTTTAACGTTTCAAAAAGGAGAACACAATGGCAAAGAAACGTACAAAAGTTATCCTCGCGCTCATCATTCTCTTGTTCGCATTCCTTAGCGGAACGCTTTGGGCAAAGGGTTGGAATGACGAAGTTTCACGTTCGCAAGGCGTCATGGTTTTTTTCACAACCTATCAAGAGCTGCAACCGCAGGATAGGCAGCTGATTATCAATGATTTGCGTTTGCATGCAGATTCGCAGGTTCGCCTTTTTGCGCGGCATTACTATGGCAAAGGTGCGCAAAATCGCGACCAAGTCGATATTCAGTTCAAAGAACCAAACGATAAGAACTGGAACTCACCGATGCCAACGCCTGTTGTACGTGCTTGCATCGAACGCAACAAATCACAGATTCTCGCACAGCTCTATAGTCGTATGCGCTAGCAGCGGGCGCGAGTTGCTCGCTCGCAATGACAGTAGCTAGAATTATGAGCGATTCGAAACGATACCTCTCGCCGCCCGCGTAGGGCAGTGCCGCAAGACAGCGAAAGCTCGCGGTGGCACATCACTTTAGGGAGCGAAGGGCAATTCACTTGCTCGAGCGACAGCAAAAGGCAAAGCCTTTTGCGATTCCATAATATGCTATAATGTCCAATTTTAGAAGGAGATTTCCATGTCGCATTCCAAAAAATCCAAAACGTCTGTTGAATCGCCGCTTTTTGGCAACAAAACATTACTCGTTTGTGTTGATATTCAAGAGAAGCTCATCAATGTAATGGCAGAAAAAGAACGTGTGCTTGCAAATGCAACGAAGATTCTCAAAACCTCTGCCGAGCTTGGATTGCCTATGCTTGTGAGCGAGCAATACCCCAAAGGTTTGGGCAAAACTGCGCTCGAATATGGCGAAGCACCCGTGCTTGAAAAAGAAACATTCAGTATTTTTGGCAACGTGCAAATGGCACATTTTGTGCGCAAAAGCGATTGCAAAACGCTCGTTTTGTTCGGAATCGAATCCCATGTTTGTGTCTTCCAAAGCGCCATACATGCGCTCAAGCTTGGCTATGAAACCATTATCCTCGCCGATAGCTGCAGCTCGCGCGATATTTTATGCCACAATCTTGCAATCCGCGCGTTGGCACAAAAAGGTGTAACTATTCTCCCAACAGAAACCTTTATCTTCGGCTCCATGCTAGGCTGCAAAGACGCGCATTTCAAAGCCATTAGCGCAATTGTGAAATGATTTGCTATAATAATACCCAATCGTTTGTCAAGGAGGATTTGTGAAAAAGGTTTTGTTTGCCATTGATGACACGCCCGAATGTGAGCGCGCTGCGCAGTTTCTCGTTGATTTTTTCACAACAGACTATGCCTTTACCCTTATTCACATCAAAGCAGACTTTGTCCTCTATGGCGATGCTGTCCTTGCCTCGTATGATGAAGGACAAGATTCAGAAGAGCAACGTGCTAAAGAGACAATGGGGAAATTTGAAAGCCTCTTCGCATCTAAGGGGCATAAACCCACAATGCTCCTCAAAGAGGGAGAACCAGTGCAGCAGGTACTCGAAGAAGTCAAGGATTATGACCTGCTTGTCATCGGTAGAAGCACGGATTCGTTTTTCAACAAAATCTTTTCTTCTAACCAAGATGACTTTATCACCAAAACTCCAATCCCTGTCTTGCTTGTCAAATGATGATTCGGAAATTAATAGAAGCCTTGTTGCTCATTGGATTGGGCTTTGCAGATAGCAACACGAGCGCACACACACCCACAAGAGCCGCGAATGCTGGTATAGGCGAAAATGCTCCCATCTATCATTATGATTGGAAAGAGAAACTACATCTTTCGCCCGAGCAACTCGAAGTTTTTCGCAAAATTTTGCGCGATTATCGCCTGCAAAACCGCTTTATCCAAGCTGACTATACACATCTTTTTGTCCTCAATCGCAATCTTTTTGACCACAATACCTATGACTTTGAATACTACAAAAATCAAGCTTTGAAAATTGAAAAGCACCGCATAGAAGTCGAGCGAGATTTTTTTCAGAAAATCCATGCGATTCTCTCACCAAAACAACGTGAGATTTTTGCGCGCAATATCGAAGAATGGAGTATCCGCCGATGATAAAACTCTTGCTTGTTGAAGATGATATAGCAATGCAAGAACTCATTGCAACCTATCTTGCAGGATTTGAGATTCACGTACAAGCGCTTGTTTCGCCTATGCAAGCGTTGAGTCTATTGCGCAGAGAGCCCAAAAAGTTTGATGTTCTCGTACTTGATTTGATGTTGCCCGAGATGGATGGGCTGGATTTGTGTAGAGAGATTCGTAAAATTTGCACAACGCCGATTATCATTTCATCAGCGCGAGGCGATTTGGGCAATAAAATCTTGGGTTTTGAGCTGGGTGCTGATGATTATTTAGCAAAACCCTATGAACCGCGTGAGCTCGTGTTACGAATCAATGCCCTTTTGCGCCGCAATAAAAAAGAGATTTCGGAAATTGGTGATTTGCGCATTGACTACACAAAAAAAGAAATCTATCTTGGCAATCATCTGCTAGACCTCACACCAACAGAGCGCGACATCTTATTGCTTTTGGTTCGCAAAAAAGGTGAGCCCGTGAGCCGAGAGACACTCGCAAGCATGATTGACAATATCCATGAAAGCAGCTACTCGCGTAGCGTTGACACGCATATTTCTAACTTGCGCGCAAAGCTTGGCGATGATGTCAAACAACCTCGCTACATCAAATCAGTCTGGGGCATTGGCTATAAATTCATTGGTTAGGGGGGATTATGTCGATTTTTCGGCAGATTCTGCTGCTCGTAGTTTTGTCTTGTACGATTATTTTGACTTTATTCATCAAGAGCGAGCAACTGCTTGATGAGCGCGACCAATCGCTGCAGCTCAATCAGATTCTAAACGATGTCCACCCACTCTATCTCGCATTGATAAAAGGCGATATTGTACGCGTCAAAGATGGGCTCGCAACAAAGGGGTATCATATCAAGCTCGGGGGGCTGATTCCTCTTGGGGCACAAATTTTATACTCTGAAAATAGCGTCTTTGGTGGAATGGTGATTTGGTCGCGCGAGAATGAATATGGACTTTTGCTCGATTATCTTGACGATGTGATTCTTGCTTCCTTAAATATGCAGCAAGATTTTGAGGACAGTTATGGAATCCACTTGCTACTTGTCGCTCAATTGCTTGTTATGCTCGCATTTTATATTATTCTTTATCTCATCTTGCGCCCCATCAAGCAGCTTACACGTGGTATCAAACATTTCGAATCAGGCGATTATAATATTCGGATTCCGATTCGACAAAACAATGAGCTCGGAGCACTCGCCGATAGTTTCAATCATATGGCAACAAAAATCTCTTCGCTTTTGCGCAGCAAAGAGTTGCTTTTGCGCAGCGCTGGGCATGAATTGCGCACGCCGATTGCTAAAGGTAAGCTTGCGCTTGAAATCATGCAAGACACAAAAGAAAAAGCAATACTCAAAGCCTGTTTTGATAGCCTCGACCATCTCACCAATCACTTACTGACATTTGAATATTTGCAAGGAGTTCCGTTACTCAAAAAAGAACAATTTTTTGCACAAACGCTTGTCTTGGAGGCTTTGCTCGCGAGTTTTGCTGACGAAGATTCAGCCACACTCGAGCTTGAACATGATTTTACCATTGTCGGCGATAAAGAATGGCTTGCTGTGGCGCTCAAAAATTTGATTGACAACGCGCTCAAATACCGCGAGGATAGCACACCCATTATCGTTTGCGTGCAAAACGATTCAATTTGTGTGCGCAACAAAGGCAAGCCACTTGATGAAGACTTTACCCTCTATACCGACCCGTTTGTGCGAGGCGATTCGCAACAAGCAAAAGGTTATGGGCTTGGACTTAGTATTGTGCGCAGTATTTTAGAGCTGCACCATTTAACGCTTGGTTATCGTTATGAAAATGGCTACCATTGTTTGAGCATGGAAGGATTTAAGAATGTTGAAGCTTGATTTTTCGGCTTTAGAAAACGAGGATTTCAAAGAAGATTCTGTGCGAGAATTTGTGGTTGCGCCACTTTTAAAAGAGTTAGGATTTGTGCTCAAAGATGATAAAAATCCTCGCAAGCTTGAAATGATTCTTTCTAAACGAGAAAGGGCAGATTTTAAGATTGGAAGCAACAAGAAAATCGAGGTGGATTTAATGCCTGATTATGCTCTGTATGTCGATTCTAAAATCCATTGTGTCTTGGACGCAAAAGCCCCACGCATTGATGTGGCGAAAGATAGCGAAGCCTACAAACAGGCATTGAGCTATGCTGTGGGATTCAAGGCTAAATTTTTCGCGCTTTGCAATGGATATACTTTTATGCTTTTTCGGCTCGAAAGACAAGAGGTTGTTTTGGAATTGGATTTGCAAAATGATTTGCGGGAGAAATGGAATCTTTTGCGGGCATATCTTGGCGATGAAGCAATTTCGAGCTTGAAAAAAGAGCAAAAAAGCGAGGAATGGTATCTAAGTCGCGAGTTGCCAAAGGCAATCATCAAACCACAAAAGAGAAAGAAGGCACGGCATTATGGCTGCTTGGCGTATTTCACGCGGCAGAGTTGGGACATTGTTACGCAAAACATCAAGAATTTTACGAGCGAGGGCGATGTCGTGCTCGACCCATTTGGTGGCAGCGGCGTAACGGCGATTGAAGCGATGATGAACGGCAGGATTGGAATCCATGTTGATTTGAATCCCCTCTCCGTTTTTATGGCAAAGGCATTGAGCGCGAAAGTCGATTTGGGCAAACTCTATGATATGAGCGAAGAGATTCTAAACGAGTTCGAGAATCTGCGCCCCAAGAACGAAAGAGAGGCAAAGAATATTTTAAAACATGCGCAATATTATCCCAACGCCATCGATTTAGAGTTTGGCGAGGTTGCGACACAAAAGGAGCAGGATTCTGTGCTATGGATTCCGCAAGATGAGCCTTTGCCAAAGGGTAGCGATGTTCCCTCTGTCTCGCAGCTTTTTAGCAAGATTCAGCTCGCCGAGCTCGCGCTTTTGAGAAAACTCATTTTCAAACATACGACACCAAGCGGGAACAAGGAACAAAGAATCGACAAGCGCAATCTACGTTATTCTTTGATGTTGGCATTTTATAATACAATCACGCGATGTAATTTGACTTTTCATTATGCAAAATCTGTTCCAAGCGCTGGAGATAGTGGCATTTACAAATACTATCGTTATCGTATTGCCCCCAAACCTGCTTTTTTAGACATAGGACAACATTTTAGAGACAAAATCAAACGTACTCTTAAGGGCAAACAAGAACTCGAAAATGCCCCAAGCGATTCTTTCTATCAGAGCTATTTTGCTCCCCTAGAGAATGTCATCAAAGACTTCAAGGGCGCAATGCTCAATCAAAGGGAGAATCTCGCACAGAGCGATTCGAGGATTCACAAGAGCAATGGCGCAAAAATCTTCCAAGCGGACGCAACAAATCTGCAAGAAATCGAAACGGAAAGCGTGGATTTTATCTACACCGACCCACCCTATGGCGCGAAGATTCCATATCTTGATTTAAGCACAATGTGGAATGCATGGCTTGACTTTCCTATGGATTCTTCCCTAAAAGAAAAGGAATGTATCGAAAAAGGCAGCCTCGAAAAAAGTCGCTATGAGTATTATGACTTGATGAAAGCCTCGCTAAAAGAAATGTATCGCGTCCTAAAATGGAATCGCTGGCTTGCGTTTGTATTCCAACACCAAGACCCAAAGCTTTTTCAAATCCTCGTAGAATCGGCAGAAAATGTGGGATTTGAATATGCAGGAAGCATGAGTCAAGAAAATACGGGCATTGCGAGCTTCAAAAAGGTACAGAATCCAACGCGCGTGCTCAAGGGGCAGCTGATTCTCTATTTTAAAAAAATCGACAATCCAAAAACACGTGTCAAGATAGAAACGGGCACAGAATCGCTCGAGCAACTCTATAAAGACGTGGAAAGTGTCATTGTCGCCAACAATGGCGCGACACTAGAGGCAATCAACGCACATCTTGTTAAAATGGCAATTGAGGGGGGCTATTATCTTTTAATGGGCAAATTCCAAAACGTTCTCTTGCTCATCAATGAACGATTCGATTACGATTCCGAGACAAAGCTTTATCATATTCGTGATGAGGCGAGCATTTTAAACTATGGAATCCCGATTGAAGAAAGGGCACGATATTATATCGTGGGCGAACTCACAAAGGCACAAAGAGAGAATCGAGGTATCAGCTTTGATAAACTTTGTCTGTATGTGATTCCGCTTCTTAAAAATGGAGTCCAAGCAAATCATCAACTCATCAAAGAGATTTTAAACGAGATTGCCACCGAAGACGAAACCGCATGCGAATGGCGACTTAAGGGTAAAAAAGGAGCACAGGGGAACTTTGACTTTTAAGCAATTGCCCCTGTGAATATTTTAATACAACACCACATACGTCTTGCGAGGTCCATGCACGCCAAACACCGTCTGAAGCTCGATGTCTGCTGTGCGTGATGGTCCAGCGACAATGATGATATTGCTTGGCAAAATATCTGTGCCGCTTCGCTCTCTTTCGTATTTTTTGGCAAACTCAATCCCCGCGTAAATATGTTGGACAATATTGCGTTTATCGAGCAAATAAATACATGTATTTGTAACCAATGAAGAAAGACGTGGTGCATTAGGGTTAGAAGTCAGCACAATAATGCCCAAATCTGCCACGCCACATCGCGCTTGCACAATAGACGTATCAATCTGAAAAAGCTGCTCGCGGAATGTGTCAACAACTTGTGTGTAGGGAATAAAATTGCAGCCCTTTAATTGAGCGCAATCCATATCAATATCGGGATTATAGAGCACATCTTTGGACTCATTTTCTTGCAAAATGGTATTGAGAGTTTGGGCAAGATCTTCTCTCTCTGTTTCAACAATCAAAGCCTTATTATTCTCTTGATTGACTTTGAAATTTTGATACAAATCCCCGTCAAACTCAAGCTTAATTGCTCCATTAAAATGTGGCGCAGAATCGGGAATATGACAATTCATTCCAATGGATTCGCGCACACGACTTAGGATTGTTTCTCTTGCATTACTCATAAATCACTCCTTGCATATTTGCCACTTTTGCATGCAATCCACCCTGAATCGTTGGAAACTCACGATAGCGCACCCAATGTTTGACCAAAGGAAGATAGGGCGCAACATAGCGCCCCAAAAATCCAAGCCTACCAACGAGCGAGATTCCAACACGCCATTTAACAGGGCTTGTTGCAGCCGATGCAAAGCTCTTCATCTGGGCTATCTCGCTTGGGTTTTGCGTGCTGCCATCGTTGCCCACAATCGTCTTGCGCCCCTGCCCCACGCGCTCACTGCGCAAATCGCGAATGAGCTCTGCAAGCGGAATCTCGACAGGACACACTTCGCTACATCGCCCACAAAGCGAACACAAATCGAGCATGGGCGAACAAGTGTTGATTCCAAAGAGTTGGGGTGTAATCACCTCGCCAATGGGTCCAGGATAGGTGCTAAGATAGGCATGCCCACCGATTTTGTCATATACGGGGCAATGGTTGAGACAGCTCCCACAGCGAATGCAGCTCATCGCACGATAATAATGCTCATCTTTGAGCATATTCGAGCGATGATTATCAAGTAAAACAATGTGCATTTCTTTGGGTCCATCTTTCTCGCCCTCTTTACGTGGCGATGTGATGATATTATTATAGCAAGTAATCGGTGCACCGACAGCTGATGTCGCTAGCAAGCTATCAAGAATCGAAGCATCTTCAAAGCTTTCAACAACTTTTTCAATCCCACAAATCGCAACATGAATATCGGGCGCTGTTGTACTCATGCGCCCATTGCCCTCATTTTCAATCAGCCAAATAGCACCCTCATTTGCAATTGCAAAATTCACACCGCTCAAGCCCATCTTAAATCCCTCAAACTCTTTGCGCAAATGTTTGCGGGCAATTGCATTCAGCTTTTCAGGTTCACTTTCAAGCTGTGCATCGAGTTTTTTGTGGAATAATTCACCAATTTCATAGCGATTTTTATGGATAGCAGGCACGACAATATGCACAGGAATTTCGCCCAAAAGCTGCAAAATGAGCTCGCCCAAATCGGTTTCAATCGCTTGAAAACCCTTAGATTCTAAGAATTTATTAAAATGAATCTCCTCGCTTGCCATCGATTTGCCTTTGAGGATTTTCCGAATGCCTTTGCGCAACATAATTTCATAGATAATTTGATTTGCTTCATTGCTATCGTTTGCCCAATGCACTTGGATTCCATTGCGTGTCGCATTTTGCTCAAAAAGCTCCAAGTTTTTATCGAGTTTGCGTAAATTTTTTTGCTTGAGCTCTTTTGCTTTTTTGCGCAAATCGTCCCAATCTGTATAGCGATTTTGAATCAATCTCTTGCGATTTCCCTTAAGAGTGTCCATCGCGTTTAAAAGATTGGTGCGCAATTGTTCATCGTTCAGACCTATCTCAATCGCATGATGGTATTGCTCTTTAATGCGTTCGTTTTGTGTGCTCATGATTCTATCCTTTATCGTTCCATCTTAATCTGCTAGACCAATACGTTGTGCTAAAAAGTCATAGAGATGGATGGGTGTTACATCAACGTCTTGTTTTTTCATCGCTCCGCCGATATTCAACAAGCAGCCCGCATCGCCTGCGATGAGATATTCGACATTGCGCGCTTTGATGTCAGCAATCTTGCGGCTCACCATTGCGTTGGAAATTTCGGGTTCTTTGACGCTAAATGTCCCACCAAACCCACAACATTCTTCCTCGCGCTCGAGCTCGACTAAATCGACATTTTTCAAGCTCCGAAGCAATGTCTTAGCAGAATCGATACATTTTGCCGTGCGCAATGCATGGCAATTGCTATGCCACGTAACCGCCACAGGCGAGCCTCTGTCTTCATAGCGCACATGAAGCACTTTGTCGAGATATTCGCTCAATTCATAGACGCTCGCGCAGAATCTCTTTGCCTCTTCCTCTTGTTTGGTGCCTGCAAACAATTGCAGATAATCAGAACGCAACATACCCGTACACGAACCGCTTGGCAGAATAATCGGATAATCCTCTTCAAACAATCGCATCGTATATAATGCAATGTCTTTTGTTTCTTTATAGTATCCCGAATTAAAGCTTGGCTGCCCACAGCATGTTTGGTCTTTTTTAAAAATCACTTGCAAACCTTCTTTTTGCAAGAGCTTTATCGCATTCACACATGTATTTGCGCAAGCCGCCGCACCGATACAGGTTGAAAAAAAATACACTTTTCTACTATTATTCATAAAGCCTCTCCTTTAAAGTCCAACACCAAAAGTTTTAGAATCGTGGCGCTATTGTCGTGGGTCTGCAATCTTGCCATGCAAGGCGCTCATCGCCGCGACAGCAGCATTGGCAAGATAGACTTCAGAGCTTCTTGCTCCCATACGTCCGATAAAGTTGCGGTTGGTGGTCGAAACACAACGTTCGTTCTCGCCAAGAATGCCCATATATCCTCCCAAACACGCGCCGCATGTTGGGTTGGAAATCAGCGCACCCGCATCAAGCAATGTGTCGATATACCCGAGCTTGTGTGCTTCGCGGTAGATTCTTTGCGTGCCCGGCGTAACAATCAACCGCACATTATCATGCACCCGCTTGCCGCGCAAAATCTCGCTGGCAATGCGCAAATCGCTCAATCGCCCATTGGTACAGCTGCCGATAAAGACTTGGTCAATCGCGATGTCGTCTTTGACGGCTTGCGCAATGCTTTTGCCATTGCTAGGCAAAAATGGGTACGCAACAACGGGTTCAAGCTTGCTAACATCAATCGTAATATGCTGCACATATTGTGCACCGCTATCGCTCGCATAGATTTTTGGTTTGGCGCGCAACGAGCGCTCGGCAAGAAACGCTTGTGTAATCGCATCGGGGGCGATGATTCCATTCTTTGCACCCGCCTCAACAGCCATATTGCACAGGCTAAATCTATCGTCCATTCCGAGATATTGCAAACTCTCGCCGCAAAACTCAAGCGCCTTGTAGAGTGCGCCATCGACACCGATTTGCCGAATCAGCTCGAGAATCAAGTCTTTGCCATAAATATGCTGCGCGGGCTTGCCCACGAACTCGACACGAATCGATTCAGGAACTTTGAACCAATTTTTGCCCGTAATCATTGCATAGGCAATATCTGTGCTGCCCATACCTGTGCTAAACGCGCCAAGCGCGCCATGCGTGCATGTATGCGAATCTGCGCCAATAATCACATCGCCGCTTACAACAATGCCCTTTTCGGGTAAAAGCGCATGTTCGATTCCCATATCTTTCTCATCAAAAAAATATTTGAGTTGGTGTTTGCGTGCAAAATCGCGGCTAATGCGCGCTTGATTTGCGCTCGCGATGTCTTGTGCGGGGATAAAATGGTCTAGCACAATACAGAATCCATTAGGATTTGCAAGCTTCTTTGCGCCGCTTTCTTCAAACGCCCGAATCGAAAGCGGCGTGGTGATGTCATTGCCAATCACCATATCAATAGAACATTCCACAATCCGCCCTGCACGCGCCTCTGTGCCAGAATGCTCCGAAAAGATTTTCTCTGTAATTGTTTGTTGCATCTTTGTTCCCCGTTTTTGAGATTGTAGCAAAAATGGGTTATAATGGCAAGAAAAAAGGCGGAAAAACAATGCGTATATTCCTCGTACTCCTCACGATATGCGGGATTCTTTGCGCAAAAGACTCAGCAACAACCAAACTCTCCTACAAAACCTACACGCTCGGCGAGAATGCGTTTTTGTATCTCGCAAGCGCTCAAGAGGGCGCAAAAGGCAAGGCGCGATTCCTCTTTGCAGGGCTTGACGGCGCTGTGCGGCAAAGCTGCCGCTTGGGCGAACAAGAACGTTATTTTAGCAACGACACAGACGCGCCAAGCGAGGGCGAGTTCATGTGTGGCGAGACTCTGAAGGCACGTTTTGCGCATGGTGCGCTCGAAAACGTGCAATGGAACGGGCGAAAGATTGCGCCAGAATCTCGCGAGTTTCGCGTGGAACGTGCGACTTTTACACACAAACGTCGCAAGACATCGATGAGTATTACTGCGCTATGTTCAGACGATTCGACAATCCAAAATGTGCTACAAAAAGCCTACGATATGCCCTACCAATGCGCAACAATGCCGCAAGCTTTTAGCAAAGCGGCACAAGAGGCGCTCAAAGACGATGTTTTCGAGGACAACGAAGTCTATGATGCAAGCTTTTTGCTCGAAATCGTCTATTTCGATTCCAAACGTATCGTTTTCGAGGAAATCACCTCGAGCTACACGGGCGGCGCGCATGCCTCGCATGTCTATGATTTGCGCACCTTTTCGCGCAACGGCGAGGAGCTCGAGCTTGCAAACTCGCTCGTGCCACAGAATCTCCCCAAGCTCAAGCAACGTTTGTTGCAAGAAGTAAAAAGATATGGCAGCGCGGCTTTTGTGGACGAAAACTCGAGCGATTTTGATGTGAGTAAGATTATCGCCCCCGCATACAACGGAATTGCATTTCTCTACCAGCCCTATGAGATTCTGCCATATAGCTTTGGTGCGCCTCGCCTCATCATCAGCTATGACGAAGCGGCGCAATATTTCGCGCCGGAAATTTTCAAGCAGGCTTTAGCAAGATAAAAGCAAGCGAGGGCTATAATGCGCGTTCCTAGATGATTCGAGATTCCAACACAATGCGGTCTAACAATCGAAGTGTGTTTGGGTGCATAGTCATTTTGGTGTGTCGCATTTCCGCTTGTAGCCCTAGTGGTGAGGTTCTGCGCCTAATAGAATGCTTGTGCCTAAGTTGTTGGCTTTTTGGGGCCAAAATAGCGTTGGTAACGGTCATTTGGGGCTATACCACTCATCGGAGAATCCTCGACTATGAAAATCCTCATTATAGGAAATGGCGCAAGGGAATATGCGCTAGGACTAGCACTATCAAACGATTCTCGCGTTGCACAGCTCTATTTTGCGCCAGGCAATGGAGCGACAGAGACACTTGGCAAAAACCTTATCGCCTCTTCTTATGATGAGCTTTTGAATATCGCACAAGACATTCCCATTTCGCTCGTTATCGTTGGTCCAGAAGCACCGCTTCTTGCGGGCGTGAGTGACCTTTTTGCACAAGCAGGATTCTTGGTTTTTGGTCCAAGCCAGCAAGCAGCGATTTTGGAGGGCTCAAAAGCGTTTATGAAAGACTTTGCAAAGCGACACAACCTCCCCACAGCACGTTTTATCCAAACAAGCGACTTGAACGAGGCGCTCGACTTTGCCAATACGCTCGGCTATCCTGCCGTCATCAAAGCTGATGGGCTTTGTGCAGGCAAAGGCGTGGTGATTGCACAAAATGCAAAGGAGGCGCGCGAGACACTCGAATCGATGTTGAGCGGCGAGGCATTTGGCGAAGCAGGCAAGCGTGTGGTAGTCGAAGAATATCTCGAAGGTTTTGAGCTTTCTGTATTTGCGGTGTGTGATTCAGAAGATTTTGTGCTGTTTCCCGCTGCTCAAGACCACAAACGGCTACTAAGCGGCAACAAGGGACCCAATACAGGTGGAATGGGCGCTTATGCTCCCGCCCCAGCAGCAACGTCGGAGATTATGGACACGATTTCGCGCACCATCATCGCCCCAACACTTGCAGGAATGCGACAAGAAAAGCGCGCATTCACGGGCGTTTTGTTTGCTGGAATCATGGTTGTCGATTCCAAGCCCTACTTGCTCGAGTTCAATGTACGCTTTGGCGACCCCGAATGCGAAGTTTTGCTGCCTTTGTTGCAAACGCCCCTGCTCGATGTGCTCACCGCATGCGCGCAAGGCAATCTCAAGAATCTCGATGTACGTTTCTCACAACAAAGCGCTGTTTGTGTTGTGCTCGCCACAGCCGAATATCCCTATTCCTCGCCTAAGCCTGTCGTGATTACATTTGACCCACCCTCACCACAGGGCGCACATCTGTGTTTTGCAGGTGTTTCGCGCAGCGGAGAAGATTTGCTCGCCACAGGCGGGCGCGTCATCGCGTGCGTTGGTGTCGCCGACAGCCTCAAAGAGGCGCGTAACTCGGCATATTCTCTCTGCAAAAGCGTGCGCTTTAGTGGCAAGCAAATGCGCGATGACATTGCACAATGGGCGCTACAATGAAGACAGAAAATGACAAAATCGAAGAGACGCTTGAGCGCGAGAATCTCAAGATTCCAAACCTACAAACGCGCATTTCTGCGTATATCATTGACGATGCCCTGCTCTCGCTCATCGTACTTGCCACAGTCTATGGCGACATCGCCGCACTGAAAGTCGAAAACGGAATCCTCGATGGCAACGCACTTATGGGAATCATCTTAACGCTTGTTCCTTTGAGCATTGTTCTTGTTTTTATCTACCATTGGCTGTTTATTGCGCTCTATGGTTCGACATTGGGCAAAATGCTCTGCAAGATTCGCGTGGTTGATACAACAATGCTCGACAACCCGAGCTACAAACAAGCCGCGATTCGTTCGATTGTTCGTCTCATCAGCGCAATGCTCTATTATCTTCCTTTTATCGCAATCTTTGCCGACCCGTTTAGGCGAGGCTTCCATGACAAATTGGCAAAAACCATTGCGCTTTCTTTGGATTAGCCTCACCTTGTCTGCCCTTTTGGCAGCGCAGCCTAGCGTAGAACATTACGACACACAAAACCGCAGAATCTTCGAGCTGCTCGCAGATTCTATGGAGCTAAATGGCGAAATCATCGAAGGCAGCGGCAATATCCTTGTTGTTTCAAGTGGCTATTATGCCAACGCCGATTTTGCATACTACAACACAACAACGCGCGAGATTCTCCTTGAAGGTAACGTACATGTTTTTCAAGGCGAATCTCTCTATATGCGCGCCCAAAAAGTGCGCTTGCAGCTCGATGAAAATTTTGCTTTGCTTGCCCCACTCTATCTCCAAGAAACAACCACAGGGATTTGGATAACTGCGCAAGAAGCAGAGATGCGCAAAACGTCCTATGAATTGCGCAATTCAACATTTTCTTCATGCAGCATTGAGCTGCCAATCTGGGGCATCGCCTTTTCGAGCGGCAACTACAACACAGAAGATTCGTGGCTTTCACTTTGGAATGCACGGCTCTATGCCTACAAATATCCCGTTTTCTATCTTCCCTATTTTGCCTTTTCGCTTGACCAAAAGCGCAAAACAGGCTTCCTTTTTCCGCGTCTCAAGACCTCTCGTAATGATGGATTTGTCTACAATCAGCCCTTTTTCTATGCGATTGACGAGCGTCAAGATGCCACAATTACAACAATGATGCGCAGCAAAAGAGGCTATGGTGCGGAGCTCGAATACCGCTATGCTGATGATACCAATCAGATTCTTAAGCTCAATCTTGGCTATTTTGGTGTCAAAGAATCCTATCAAAAACAATATGACCTTGCAAACACGAAATACAAGGGCTTTCAGCTGCTTTATACGCGCTACAATCTGTTTGAGATTTTGCCATCGCATTTTCATGAAAATGGATTCTATATCGACTGGAGCAACATCAACGATGTCGATTATCTACATATCCGAGAACATGACAGCATTGATGTGGATATATATGATAGTTTGCTTACATCACGTATCAATTTCTTCCTCAATGGCGCAAATGATTATTTTGGCGCGTATGTGCGCTATCAAATCGACCTTGCACAAATCAGTAATCAAGATACGGCACAAATCTTACCCTCATTGCAATACCACCGCTATACCGCACCATTTTTTTGGGACAAAGTTACATACAATATCGACTTTCGTACAAACAACTACACGTCTCGTAGTGGATATAGCATTGTCCAGAATGAAATCCATTTGCCCATCGCTTTCACGCAATCGTTATTTCAAGACTATCTTTTTTTCAAAGTCGCAACAGAATTTCAAGCCGTAAGGGCGGATTTCTATCGGCGCGATTCGCGCCCCAACGAGCTCACGCCGGGCACCGTGTTTGCCAACGAATATCGGGTTGCATTTTATAGCGACCTCGCGCGTCCCTATTCTGATTTTTTACACTCACTACATCTTGAAGCCGATTATAAA
This sequence comes from uncultured Helicobacter sp., assembly GCA_947177485.1. Classification (GTDB taxonomy): domain Bacteria; phylum Campylobacterota; class Campylobacteria; order Campylobacterales; family Helicobacteraceae; genus NHYN01. Next base: position 9,320 of record CAMWUR010000002.1, on the reverse strand, counting down.
TTGAATGGATTCTTGCATCAAAGCGGCAACGATGTTTTTGAAATCGAGGGCGACTATAATGCGCTTGGTTTAAAAGCCCAACAATACTTCCATTTTAACAATGGCATGCAAATCGCGCATAAAATCGCGCAGCCCATTTACACGCATGGCAACGCAACAACCTATGGTGATTTTGAACATGAAATTAGCCTGATTCCAAATGACAATTGGACGCTAACAAGCTCGTTTTTCTATTCTCCCTCAAAACGTAAAATTGCTGAAATTTCACATGATGTGAGCTATACAGATGAACAAATCGCCATTTATGCGGGGCATTTTCGGCGCAGAGCCTATATGCGCTTTTTAGAGCAAACATGGGATTGGAATGCCGCAAACTTTATCCATGCTGGAATTAATAAGAGATTTGAATGGTTTGATTTATTTGGTAGTATTGGATATGATTACGACAGACAATATTTCCGCACGTGGAATGTTGGAATCCACAAAGCCATTCGCTGTTTTTCGTATCGCGTGCGTCTGGCATCAGAAGTGCGCCCTCTGCTTACTTCTAGTGGTGTGCGCCCGCAAGAAGAAAAATACATCATGTTTGAAGTCGGCTTGTTACCACTTGTTACATTGCCGCTCAAAATATCTGTGGAAGGACTATAAGTGAGGCAAGAAGCCAAAGTCGGCATTTTTGTTGTCATTGGGATTGTGCTTTTATTCACCATGAGCACGCAAATCGCGCAATTGAGTTATGGGCGACAAAAAGGCTATCATCTGCATATCGAGCTCAACAATGCGAGCGGGCTTAGTCAATATGCAAAAGTACGTGTGAATGGTGTCGATGTAGGCTTTGTGAGCGCAATTTTCTTGCGCGACAACAAAGCACAAGCAACATTGGTCGTGAATGATACAATCAAAATCCCCATCGATTCCACAGCGATTGTTGCGCAAGAAAGCATGCTCGGAGGCAAATACATTGAAATTATTCCCGGAAAAAGTACGCAAACATTAGCCGATAATGGACAAATCACGCATTTCACAGCACTTCCAACGCTCGACCAAACAGCAGCTGCTATCAAAGACGCAGCAGATGAATTTAAACGATTCCTCGCTCAATTTCAGGGATTCATAGACGAAGAAGCCAAGCTCAATTTCAAAGAAACGCTCGCCAATATCCGACAAGTTTCAGGCAATTTGGGCGCACAACTCGAATCGCTCGAGGTTTCGGCACATGATATGCTCACAAGCCTGCAAGGTGCAGGTGATGCATTTCGCCAAACCGCACAGATTCTGAACACGCGCTTGCCCGTGATTGCCGATAAGCTCGATTCGCTTCTTACTAATGCCGATGAACTCGTTGTCGAAAACAAAGAACCGCTCAAAAACACTCTGCACTCTGTTGATAGTTTTTTTACCGAAGGGCGCACGGTTGTGCAGCGGCTCGATAATGTTTTGGGTGCAATCGACAAAAGTCAAATCGAGCTTGGCATGCGCGCCGAATATCTCATGCGCGATTCACGTTCCAGAGGGGCTTTTTCTGTGAATTACATGCCCAATCCAACATACTACTACATGGGCGAAGTTGTCGGGACAGACAACTATTCACGCGTTGATGCAAATGGCGAGCCCATCTTGCCCAAAAAGGGCGACAAAGATAAATATTATTTCAGCGCACAGCTTGGCAAGCGGTATGGCGATTGGCTCTTTCGTGCAGGAATCATCGAAAGTAGCGCGGGCGGAGGAATCGATTATTTTGCGCTGCACAACAAACTCAAAATGACATTAGATATTTACGATTTTGGTAGCAAGCTCGATGTACGCGGTTCATCGCCACATGTACGTGCCTATTTACGTTACACATTGTTGCGTTATATTGACGCATTTGTGGGCTGGGATAATATCATCAACTCGAATCTATCAGGAGTCTATATGGGAATTGGATTGCGCTTCATCGACAATGATGTCAAGCCTTTGATTGGAACAATTGGTGGCGCAGCAAAATAGCAGCCTCTCGGCACGAATCGAGAAATTCAAAGACCGCGATGATGCGCTTGCACGTTTGGTTGAGGTGATGCCCATTGCCGAGATGAGCAAGCGCAAGATTCTTGTCATCGCCATTTCGTATGGTGGTGTGCTATTTGCACACAATCTTGCTAAGATTTTGGGTGCAGAATATGACCTGCTCTTTACGGCAAGCATTCCTGCGCCCGTCAATCCCGAATGCGCGATTGCAATGGTTAGTGAAACCTATGACATCATCACGCATGATGCGCTTATTTCTTCGTTTGGAATCAGCAATGATTATATCTATGGCGAAGCAAAACGGCGCTATGAAGAACAGATTCTTAGCACAATTTATAAAGTGCGCAAAGGCGAGATGATTAATTCACTCAAAGACGAAGATATTGTGATTGTCGATGAAGGAATCGATAGCGGCATGACCATCACCACAGCCATCAAATCATGCATCAATCGCCAAGCAAAGAGTGTGAGTGTTGCTGTGCCAATCATGCCTGCTGATGTGGAGCTTTTGTTACGTGATATTGCCGATAATATCTACACCGTTTTGCGTCCTGCGCATTTTGTCGAGATTGAAGATTATTACGAAAAATACGAAAGCTTGCCACAAGAAAAGGTGGAAGAACTCTTAGGCAAAGGCTTCCTTGCCCAAGAACACGACAAGCACAACAAGGAGAAAACGTGAAAAAAACGATAGAAACCAAAACCCATGAGGAGACCTTTTTCCTCGATGAAGTCGCCAAACAAGCAAATGGTGCCGTGCTTATGCAGGTAGGAGGCAGTGTCGTACTCGCCACGATATGCAGCGATTTTGCCAGCAGCAGTTTGGGCGACTTTTTGCCTCTCACGGTGCAATATATTGAGAAATCCTATGCTGCAGGCAAGATTCCAAGCGGATTTTTCAAACGTGAAAGCAAGCCAAGCGAATTTGAGACCCTGACATCGCGCATTATCGACCGCACATTGCGCCCATTGTTTCCCAAAGGATTCTATTACCCCACACAAATCACGGTGCTTGTTTTGAGCAGCGACAAACAAACCGACCTGCAAACGCTTGCGCTCAACGCCGCATCTGCCGCACTCTTTGTATCCAACATTCCCATTAGCCAGCCCGCATGCGCCGTGCGCGTGGGACGTGTTCATGGCAGTCTTTGTCTCAACCCCGACACCGCAACGCTCAACCAAAGCACATTAGATTTATTTGTCTCGGGCGTATATGACAATCTCTTGATGATAGAAATGCGCAGCATTGCGCAAAATGACGGGGCAAGCGAGATTCCCGAAAACGAGCTCATGGAGATTCTTGATTTTGCCAAAAACGAGATTGCTCAAAAAAGCGCACTCTATGCGCAGAATCTTGCGCCACATGCCAAACCAAAGGCACAGGTTGCGCTATGTCCCGACATCGACTCACCCGAAATCTATGACTTCATCGCGCAAAACTATCGCGAACCTGTCTATACAGCATTGCAAGCAATGGCAAAAAGCGAGCGCGCAAGCGAGCTTGCCGCCGTGCTTGAATCGCTTCTTGCCGATTCGCATGTGGTCGCGCAGGGTTGGGAAAGAGAAAGTGTCGATGCGATGTTGCAAAAATACAAAAAACATGCCGTACGTGCGATGATTCTTGACAGCAAAAAACGTGCCGATGGCAGAGGTTTGCGTGATGTGCGCACGATTGATATTCGCACAAATTTCTTGCCCTGTGTGCATTCCTCTGTGCTGTTTACGCGCGGGCAGACGCAAGCGCTTGTTACCGCCACAATCGGCAGCGACAGCGATGCACAAAGTTATGAGCTCTTGAGCGACAAAATGGGGCAAAAGGAACATTTCATGCTGCACTACAACTTCCCTCCATTCTGCGTGGGCGAGGTGGGGACAATCGGCTCGCCGGGCAGGCGCGAACTCGGGCATGGCAACCTCGCGCGGCGCGCGCTCGAATCAAGCCTCGTGAGCAAAGACGCGCAAACCGTGCGCATTGTTTCCGAGATTCTCGAATCCAATGGCAGCAGCTCAATGGCAAGCGTCTGTGGCGGTTCTTTGGCTCTCGCTGCTGCTGACATTCCGATTCATAGCCTGATTGCAGGCGTTGCGATGGGGCTTGTTACCGAAGATGAAAACTACGCTATTCTGACCGATATTATGGGGCTTGAAGACCATGATGGCGATATGGACTTCAAGGTTGCAGGAAGCCGCAATGGAATCACCGCACTCCAAATGGACATCAAGCTTGGCGGATTGCCCATGCACATTCTCAATGAAGCACTTTTGCAGGCAAAAGAGGCACGTGACATGATTTTAGACATCATGGAAAATGCGCGCAAAGAGATTGTGCCAAACGACCAGATTCTCCCTTCTACACTTGTCTTCTCGATTCCACCGAGCAAGATGGTTGATGTGATTGGGCAAGCAGGCAAGACGATTCGCGAGATTATCGAAAAATTTGCTGTTGCAATTGATTTGAACAAAGAGATTGGAGAAGTCAAGCTCATAGGCAGCAACAAGAACGATGTGAACGCAGCAAAAGACTATATCCAAACGCTTGTTGCAGGCAGCGCAAAACCGCTTGTCAAAGAACTCTATAATGTAGGCGAACAATATATGGGCAAGGTGAAAAAAATCATGCAATTTGGCGCGTTTGTCGAGCTGCCAAAGGGGCAAGATGGACTTGTGCATATCTCGAAAATCACCAAGAAACGTGGCGAATCGATTGCGCAATATTTGAGCGAGGGGCAGAACGTTAGCGTCAAAATCACATCGCTTGAAAACAATAAAATCGAATTAAATCTTGTAGATTCATGATTTTTTAAGATTGTTGCGCTATAATGCTGCGATGTCTTTGTGAGAGGATAAGTAGGGGAATGAATCCGAACGGCTCAAACATGGCAGACCTCATCTTTAAGGATTTCGTATGAAAAAAGTCTTGTTCTTGCTTGTAGCGCTTGCTGGTGTTGCATTTGCAGCAGAAATTGATGCGGATGCTGTTCTCCGCTCATCTTCTGTTATCGCTGCTGGTATCGGTCTTGGGATTGCCGCACTTGGTGGTGCGGTTGGTATGGGTAGCACCGCTGCTGCAACCATTTCTGGCACAGCGCGCAACCCCGGCGTTGGTGGCAAACTCACCACAACAATGTTCATCGCTCTTGCGATGATTGAAGCACAAGTCATCTACATGCTCGTTGTTGCTTTGCTTCTTTTGTTTGCCAATCCTTTTGGTGTTTAATCTTGTCTCGGGGCGCAAGCCCCGAAATGCAATACTTCTTTAGCTTTTGCGCTGGTGGTGGAACTGGTAGACACGCTATCTTGAGGGGGTAGTGGGATTTTCCCGTGCGAGTTCGAGTCTCGCTCAGCGCACCATTTTGCCGGAGTGGTGGAACTGGTAGACGCGCTAGACTCAAAATCTAGTAGGGGCAACCCTGTGTCGGTTCGAGTCCGACCTTCGGCACCATTCTGCATTCAAATTTCAATCCACTTTAAAGTTTTTTCGCTATAATCATGGTATTTTATGTTTTCGAGGTAGCCATTGGACGTTTTTGAATCTGAATTTCAAGCACATCTCCACGTAGCACAAATATGCCTAGCGACACTCCAACCTCCGCTAAACGATGCGCTTGCGATTCTGCTCCAAGCCTTTCGCGAAGGCAATAAGCTCTTGATTTGCGGCAATGGAGGGAGCGCGGCAGATTCGCAACACATTGCCGCCGAGCTCACAGGGCGCTACAAAAAAGAACGACGTGGCATAGCAGCAATCGCCCTTAGCACCGATACGTCTGCGCTCACAGCCATTGGCAATGACTATGGCTTTGATGTCGTCTTTGCACGACAAGTCGAAGCCTTGGCAAACAAAGGCGATGTGCTTCTTGGAATCAGCACGAGCGGAAATTCCAAAAATGTCCTGCTTGCACTCCAAAAAGCGCGCGAACATGGTTGCAAAACCATTGGGCTAAGCGGCAAAGATGGTGGCGCAATGCAAGCATTATGTGATGTCAATCTCATCGTTCCAAGCAACGACACGCCGCGAATCCAAGAAATGCACATCACGTTGGGGCATATCCTCTGCCATCTCATCGAAGAAAGGCTCTGCTGTGGCGTTTGAACAAACACTCGAGGCTTTAGCGCAAAAAAATCATTCAGTTGATTCCTTTTTGCTCAAACATCTACGCGAAGGCGGTGTGGCGCTCGATTTTTGCGATATTTGGTGCGATTTGCACGGAATCTATCTATTACTCAACGACAACACTCTCATTAGGGTTTTGATTCATCAAGGCATTCTAACCGACCGAGAATTTCAAACTCACGGCGCGCCGCTCTTGCATATCGCGCCTTGCGACACCATCAAGACATTGTTGCAATCCCCACAAAAAAAGAATTATTTTGCTTCTATCGCTTCGAGCAATGCCTTTACCTACAAAATTGCGGGCAGGCGCGCTGCCCTACGTGTCTATCAAGACGCGCCGCTTGAGCTTTGCACCGATTGCCTCGCGCTGCTTGGGCTCACAAGCGAACGTGCACAAAACGACTTAGAATCTCTATGTTCTTCGCTCTATGCGCCACACGAAATTTCACAACCCGATTACGACAGCCTCATGGCATTTTTCAAACAACTTTTTGGTCACTGCTGTGCAGTTTGCAAACACGAAGTGAACGAAAACACACTGCTTCTTAGTCAAAATGTCGATGGGGCATTTTTCCTTATCTGTAACCTTCACCAAGAGAAATAATGCGCCCGCCCAAACCTCAAATTGCCCATTTTACAAGCCCCCTATATCTTGATTCTGGGCGCATTCTTGAGCCTTTTGAGCTTGCATACGAAACATACGGCACGCTCAATGCTGATAAAAGCAACGCGATTCTAGTTGCGCATGCATTCAGCGGCTCACACCATGCCGCGGGCATTTATGAGGGCGAAAATAAGGCGGGTTGGTGGAATGACCTCATCGGCAGCGGCAAAGGAATCGACACCGACCATTTTTTTGTGATTTGCATCAATGCGCTAGGCAGCTGCTATGGCTCGACATGCGCCCTCTCGCCCCAGAATCATGGCGCGATTCCCTATCGCCTTAAATTTCCTGTTATCACCATTCCTGATATTGTACGTTCACAAAAAGTTTTGCTTGCCTCGCTTGGAATCGACAAGCTCAAAGCCGTTATTGGGGGCTCGATGGGCGGCATGGTTGCGCTTTCGTTTGCCAAACTCTACCCTAAATGCGCCGAACACATCATCGCGCTCGCCACAACACACGCAACATCAGACTATGTGATTGCTGCACATAAAATCATGTGCGACGCCATCATGAAAGACCCGCGATTTAAGGCAGGGAATTATCTCATTAGCGAACTTGCCGAATTGCCGCTTGCTGGACTTGCACTTGCACGCATGATTGGATATTTGCAATATCTCTCGCCGCACGCGATGCAGCGCAAGTTTAACCATCGCTATGTCGATAGCGATGGGCTCTATGAGTTGTTTGGGCGCTTTGAAGTATCGCGCTATCTTGATTACAATGCGCAATCATTCTGTCGCTATTTTGACCCACTTTGCTATCTCTATCTTGCCAAAGCATTATGTATCTACGACCTATCGCTAGGGCACGAAAGCCTCGAAGAAGCAACAAAAGAGTTTCACTCATGCATCCATCTCATCGCATTTAGTGACGATACAATGTTTCCTCCACACGAAATGTGGCGCATCAAACAAGCCTTGCAACACAACAACAAGCCCCACACTTTTCATGAAGTGCAGAGCCAAACAGGACATGACAGCTTTTTGGTCGAAGTGCCACTTTTTGAGCATTATATCAAACACATCTTAGCCGCGTAAGGAGTTTTGATGGCAGATTCTGACGAAACTTTTGAGAGCAAAATTCACGATATTGAGGGCATTATCGCGCGCCTTTCGAGCGATGATGTCTCTCTTGACGAATCGCTCAAACTCTATGCAGAGGGCTCAAAAAAGCTCAAAGAGGCGCAACAATTGCTCGAGAAGGCAAACCTGATGTTTGAAGAAATCAAACGCGAAAACGCAAACGCTGACGGCAAGGACACATAATGGAATCGTTTGACATCGCCGCCTTGCAGCTCACAAACATCGAAAGGCTCGAATCCTATTGGAAGATTTGCGATGAGCAAGACGTGCGCTTATTGTTATTGGGCGAATATGTTGTTGAGCCCTTCTTGCATGATTGGCAAAAAAATATCGAAGCAAATCTTGCCCAAACACAAAAGTTTTTGGCATCTTTTATGGACTTGTCGAAAAGATATAAAACGATTCTCGCTGCACCGATTTTGCATCGCAAAAACAAAAAAATTTATAAAAGTTTTGCGCTGATAAAAGGCGGCAAGGTGCGTTATTCAAATGCACAACGTCTCCTTGATTTTTCACATTGGAACGAAAAAGAACTCTTTGGGAACACCACACCAAAGAATCCACATTCACCGCTGATACTCGAAATTTGCAAGCTCAAAATCGCCCTTTTATTTGGATTTGAGGCATATTTTGATGAAATTTGGATAAAGTTAAGGACACAAAATGTCGATGTTGTCTGTGTGGCAACAGCAGCAACTTTTGGTTCGCAAGAACGTTGGCGCGCGATTCTGCAAAGCCGCGCATTTTTGAACAGCTGCTATGTGCTACGTGCCAATCGAATCGGGGCATATCGTGGCGAAACGCCCCATTGGGAATTTTATGGCGATTCGCTATTTATTGCGCCAAGTGGGGCGGTGGAAAGCTTTTTGGGCAAAGACGAAGAATTGCTGATTGCAAAAATTTTGCCAGATGACATCAACGAGCACAAAACCTATTGGAAATTCCGATAAAGGAGACATCATGAGTATCAAAAAAGAGGACAAACAACTCAAACCTGCACGAGAGAAAAAACCAGCTACAACAACGCGCAAGGTCAGCACGCAAGACAACGAATCCACAAAAACAGCAACAAAAACCACAGCCAAGACAACAAAAACAACAGCAAAAAAGCCAGCGCCTGCAAAAACCACAACAAGAACAGCAGCAAAACCAAAAGCGACGTCTAAAACAGCAGCAAAGCCAAAAGCTTCAACAGTCGCTAAAAAGCCTGCAACGAAAAAACCAACAGAATCGAAGCCCAAACAAACACCCAAAACACAAGAAAAAGCGAGTGTAACAAAAACTGCTACAAAGCCAAAAGTCACAACGAAAAAGACAACCACAACACCAGCCAAGCCAGCGACTAAACCAGCAACACAAAAAGCCACACAAAAGCCCACAGAAAAAGTGAGCACAACAAAAAAACCAGCTACAACAACGCGCAAGGTCAGCACGCAAGACAACGAATCCACAA
>CAMWUR010000001.1 GCA_947177485.1 uncultured Helicobacter sp. | reverse complement strand
AAAGCATGCAGGGGTTTGGGGGTGTTAGGGGGATAAGGGCGAAGCTATCAGTGAATACACAAACAATTTCATGTTTGCTTTGGCAAGTAGCACCCTTGTCCCCCTTAGAAAACAACCATATTTAGAATCTCAAAACAAATCTCATGCCTTGTCATTCTGAAGCCTTTAGGCTGAAGAATCTCATGTTGTCAATCATGAGATGTTTCGGCTTTGCCTCAACATGACAAATCAAATCTTCGGAGGTGCGATTTTATCGCACACAATAGATTACCATGCAAGGAACAAATATTGCTTGCTTACAGGAATACAACCACAAACAAGGAGAACATATGCTCAACACAAACTACAACCAGCATGTATCGTATATCCCAACACAGCAGAATGCGTATCTGCAAGCAGGCGAGGGCAGCGAAGAAAACTTTGGAGGCGCGCTTGCGCAGACAAATGCGCAAAATGTTGGCGAAAATGGTGATGGTGAGAATGTCGAGTTTTTTGGTAAAATCGTGCCAATTGTTGAGTTGGAAAATGTTGCAAAATATATTCTGATTCAACAAGGTGTTTCTGATGACAATCTCGACAAGAGCGCGACAGATTTTGTCGCTGAATTGTTGCAAAGCCTCAAAGAGAATCCAAGTGATGAAAAAATCTATCAGAATTACTTCGACAAAAGCGGTGATGAGATTGTTGCCCATTTTGGGCTGACGATGCACAAAGCGGGGCTTGACGATGTCGCTGATTCGATGATTACAACAGCGCAAGAGATTGGTGAGGCTGATTTGCTTCGGTTTAGCTTATTGCGCCAACAATTCCTAGCACATCTTGAATCGCTTCAGCAAGAAACAGGCATTGAGCTTGATGATGAGGATTTTCAGGAAATGCTCGCGTCCATTCCCTCGCAAGGGTTGTTTCATGGCTTGGGCAAAGAAGGGATTCTCGAGCAATTGAATCAACTCTTTGAAAACCCAGCAAAAAGCGATGATGCCGCAAGGCAGCTTCGGAACGAGAGATTTGCGCAAAGCATGCTCGATGCGATTCGCAAAGGCTTGGCATAGCCTTGTCTTCGCCTCTCTTGGCGCTTTTGCAAATGCGGCGCGGCTTAAGGCACTTTTTACTTGGCTTTGGGTAGAATTGGTGCGTTTTAGATTATAAGGAGGAAACGATGAGAGAGGTGCAATACGAAGACATCAAATCTGCTGTTGCAAAACTTGCGATTGACGCGTGCTGTATTCAGACGCCCGACATCAAGTCGGCTTTTGCAGGCGCGAAAAAGACCGAGCAATCGGCTTTGGGGCAGAATATCTTAGATACATTGATTGAGAATGGCAAAATCGCAGAGGGCAATATGATGCCAATCTGTCAAGATACGGGTATGACGGTCGTGTTTGTCGAGATTGGGCAAGATGTGCATATCGTGGGTGGCTATATCGAAGATGCGATTAACGAGGGCATTAAAAAAGGCTACACAGAGGGCTATTTGCGCAAATCGGTTGTCGAAGAGCCGCTTTATGAGCGCAAAAACACAACCAACAATTCGCCTGCGGTGATTCACACACGCATTGTCAAGGGCGATAAACTGCATTTGAAAGTCTGCCCCAAAGGCTTTGGGAGCGAGAATAAGAGTGTGCTCAAGATGCTCGTCCCAGCCGATGGAATCGAGGGTGTGAAAAAGGTCTTCACCGAAGCTGTGAAGCTCGCAGGACCTAATGCCTGTCCTCCAATGGTGATTGGTGTGGGAATCGGCGGCACAATGGAAAAAGCGGCGATTCTTGCCAAGCAAGCGGCGGTGCGCGAGATTGATTCGAAAAATCCCGACCCACGTTATGCAAAACTCGAGGAAGAATTGCTCGAAATTGCGAACAAAACGGGCGTTGGACCACAAGGGCTCGGCGGGACAACCACGGCGTTTACCGTGAATGTAGAATGGTATCCTACGCACATTGCGGGGCTTCCTGTGGCTGTGAATATCAATTGCCACGCGGCGCGACACGCGGACATTGAGCTATAAGGAGGGAGAGATGTCAGAACCAAAGAAAATCACAGCACCTTTGAGTAAAGAAGTGGCAAAGAGTCTCAAGGCAGGCGAGAGCGTGCTGATTAGCGGCACGATTCTCTGCGCACGTGATGCGGCGCATAAGGCTTTGACGGAAGCGCTCGCGCGCGGCGAAAAGCTCCCTGTGGATTTGGCGGGCGAGACGATTTATTATCTCGGACCAACCCCCGCGAAGCCGGGCAACGCGATTGGCAGCGCGGGACCAACCACAAGCGGGAGAATGGACAAATACACGCCAACCATCATCGAGCAGGGCATTCACGGAATGATTGGCAAGGGCTACCGAAGCAAGGAAGTCATCGATTCGATGGTCAAACACAGCGTGGTGTATATGGTTGCAGTGGGCGGCGCGGCGGCGCTTATCTCAAAATGTATCACCAAATACGAGGTGTTGGCTTATCCCGAGCTTGGACCCGAAGCGGTGGCGCGCCTTACGATTGAAAACTTCCCCGCTATTGTCGCGATTGACGCGCAAGGCAACAACTACTACGAAGTCGGACAAGCGCCGTATAAGAAGATTTAGTCCGCTTTCTTTTTCCGCGCTTTCATGGGCGCGGATTTTTTGAGTTTTTATTTATATAAAATTTGGAAAATCATATCCTTTCTTCCACACAAATAGAATTGATTATTTTTATTGTTTAATCTTAAAAGCGCTAGAATCACTGGCGAAATTCGAGGGGGTAGCCCCATCTCTTTTGCTGCTTTTTGTGATATAATTAAGGGTTCATATTATTTGAAAGGATTGCTCATGGATTTTTTGATGTCCTTAAGCGAGGGAACACAATTTGCGATTCAGCTGATTGTTGTTTTGATTTGTTTGTTTTATGGGGCGCGCAAGGGCGGAATCGCTCTTGGGCTTTTAGGAGGTATTGGGCTTTTGGTTTTGGCTTTTGGTTTTGGCGTGCAGCCCGGCAAGCCCGCAGTTTCTGTTATGCTTACGATTCTAGCGGTGGTTGTTGCAAGTGCGACTTTACAAGCAAGCGGCGGACTAGATGTCATGCTACAAATTGCAGAGAGAATCCTAAGGAGAAATCCAAAGTTTTTAACGATTTTGGCTCCCTTTGTAACTTGTTTTCTAACAATTCTTTGCGGAACAGGACACGTAGTTTATACAATGATGCCTATCATTTATGATATTGCAATCAAAAATGGAATCCGCCCCGAGCGTCCTATGGCGGCTTCTTCTATTTCCTCACAAATGGGAATTATCGCAAGCCCGGTTTCTGTGGCAGTCGTATCCTTAACTGCGTTTTTGCTCAATGCACAAACCCATTTAGCAGGGTTTGATGGCTATGTGGATTTGCTCAAAATCACGATTCCAGCGACTTTATGCGGCGTTTTAGTTGTAGGAATTTTTTCTTGGTTTAGAGGCAAAGACTTAGACAAAGACGAGGAATTTCAAGAAAAACTCAAAGATGAAGAGTTCAAAAAATATGTTTATGGGGATTCTAAAACCTTGCTTGGTGTCAAGCTTCCCGGCGTCCAATGGGCAGCAATGTGGATTTTCTTAGGTGCAATTGCGATTGTTGCGATTTTGGGTGCATTCCCAGAGCTTCGCCCGCATTTCACAATCAAAGGCGCAAGCAAGCCAATGAGTATGGTAGATACGATTCAAATGTTTATGCTTCTTGCAGGTTCTGCTTTGCTTATTTTTACCAAAGTAGATGCGAGCAAAATTGGTAAAAATGAAATTTTCCGCTCTGGTATGATTGCGCTTGTTGCAGTGTTTGGAATCTCTTGGATGGCAGATACAATGTTTGCGGTGCATACTCCGATGATGAAAACCGCTCTAGGAAGCGTGGTGCAAGATTATCCTTGGACTTATGCGATTATGCTTTTGCTCATTTCTAAATTTGTTAATTCACAAGCCGCAGCGATTGCCGCATTTGTGCCTTTGGCATTAGGAATCGGTGTGCATCCTGCAATCATCGTGGCTTTTGCTCCTGCGTGCTATGGATATTATATTTTGCCGACCTATCCAAGCGACTTGGCTACGATTCAGTTTGACCGCTCGGGCACAACGCATATTGGTAAGTTTGTTATCAATCATAGCTTTATTTTGCCCGGACTTATCGGGGTATTTAGCTCTTGTGTGTTTGGTTATATTTTCGCAATGTTTGCGGGATATTTGGGCTAGCTCAAACGTAACTTCAGTCAAGATTACCGAGATTCCGTGAGGAATCTCGTTTTAGATTCTATCGTTGTGTCCTTGCGGGCGAAGCCGAAGCAATCCATATTATTTTATAGTCATAAAAAAGATTGATTGAATCAACCGCCCATTTTTCAGCCACTTTTAATGTTTTTTGTGCAATAATGCGGTTTCTTTTGATGATGTGCTTCTCTTGGATAGGTGGGTGAGTTGGCTGAAACCACGTCCCTGCTAAGGACGCGTAGTCGCAAGATTACCGAGGGTTCGAATCCCTCCCTGTCCGCCATTTCAACATTCTTTAAGCAAAAATACGCTACAAACAACCGACTTTAACAATTCAAAAAGAGAGAAAATATGGCAAAAAATGAACTCATTGGCGGCGCTTTGTGGGATGCGTATTCCAGCAAGGTCGCGCAAAGAATGGACAACCCAACCTATTTAGGTGTGATTACCCAAGAAGAAGCCGACAAGCGCGGCTGCAAGCTCGTTGTCGCCGACTATGGCGCAGAATCATGTGGCGATGCCGTGCGGCTCTATTGGCTTGTGGACCCCAAGAACGATATGATTGTTGAGGCAAAATTCAAAAGCTTTGGCTGTGGCACGGCGATTGCGAGCTCGGATATGATGGCGGAGCTCACGATTGGCAAGACGGTCGATGAAGCTGTGAAAATCACCAATATCGATGTCGAAAAAGCATTGCGCGATGACCCCGACACGCCCGCTGTTCCTGGGCAGAAAATGCACTGCTCGGTGATGGCGTATGATGTGATTAAAAAGGCTGCGTCCATCTACAAAGGCGTGGATATGACGAGCTTTGAGCCCGAAATCATCGTTTGCGAATGTGCGCGCGTTACATTGAGCACGCTCAAAGAAGTCATCAAACTCAATAAGCTCACCACGGTTGAGCAAATCACCGCCTACACCAAGGCAGGCGCGTTTTGCAAAAGCTGCATTCGCCCCGGCGGGCACGAGGAGCGCAAATATTATCTTGTCGATATTCTCGAGCAATGCCAGCAAGAAATGCGCGCCGAGGAGCTTGCTAAGCAAGCAAATCTTGCTGAAGGTGGCACGCTCGAGTTTGCGCAGATGACGACTGTGCAAAAGCTCAAGGCTGTGGATAAGGTGATTGATGAACAGATTCGGCAGATGTTGATTATGGACGGCGGGAATCTCGAAGTCATCGACATTCGCGATTCAAGCGATGGGCATACCGACATCTATATCCGCTATCTTGGCGCATGTTCGGGCTGTGCGGCGAGCTCGACAGGCACGCTTTTTGCGATTGAATCGGTTCTGCAACAGCATTTGGACAGCTCGATTCGCGTTTTTCCTGTCTAGGCGAAAACGAGCGCGCTGCCTTGCAGTAAATCGCGGTAGATTTGCCCGCCGATTTGCGTTTTGCCAAACGCAATGAAATATGGGTTTTTGACCGATTCTTTGTTATAGACCAAGGGCGCTTTAGAATCGCACGCGAGAATCGCGCCGCCGCTTTCGCGCAAGATAATATCTGCCGCTGCCGTGTCCCATTCTTTCGTGCCATTCAATCGTGGATACACATCGACAAGTCCCGCGGCAACGTAGCAGATTTTGAGCGCAGAGCCGCAGACAAGCGGTGTGAGTTGGTATTTTTCAAAAAATTGCTTTGTTTGTTCTGTGCCATGAAATTTGGACGCAGCAGCGACAAGCCCACTTTGAGCGATGTTGCGTTCGCCCGTCAGCCTTTGTGCATTGTCTTTGGTTGCGCCCTGTTGTTGTGCGTTTGCCCAAAAAAACGCGCCACCACCAGCAAAAGCAGCATAGAGCAAGTCGAGCGCGGGCGCAAAAACTGCACCGACTACGGGTATATTGTCGCGCACAAGTGCGATGCAAATCGAGAATCCCTCGCTTGCTTTGATGAAGTCTTTCGTGCCATCGAGCGGGTCGATGAGCCAAAACGCGGGCAGGTCGCGCCGCGTTGTGTAAGGTAAGATTCCTTCTTCGGAGCAAATCGGCAGCCCCGTGCTTTTGCCGAGTTGTTCGCAGATATAATCGTGTGATTCCATATCTGCCTGTGTAACGGGCGTTTGGTCGCTTTTTATCTGCACATCTGCTTTGCCATAATGCCGCATGATACGTTCCCCAGCGCCTAGTGCGATTCGCACCGCTTCAAACATCAATGCAGAATCCGATTTCATAGGTTTCTCCAATCAATCTCGAGGTCGCTTTTGGAATCTATCTCGCACCAGCCACCATCGATAAAAACAGCCTTTGCATTGTGGTAGCGGTCTATCAGGCATTGCAAGAAGCTTGTCATGTACATATTTCTAAAGTTTTGATTATCATAAAACGCGCTTTTGTCGAGTGAATCGTAGGTGGCAATCACCTCACGCAAGAAGCTTGCGCCAAACGCAAAAAGTCCGATGTACTGCCCCTCAATCTCATCGAGCGTTTTGGGCTTTTTGCCAAGCTCAAGCAGGTTGTCGCCATCGCAGCGCAATGTCTCGGCATCATCGAGCGGATTCTCAAAACGTCTTTGCCAGAGTTTCTGCCAAGCCCTGTCAACAACGATTCGCAGCTCGCCCTCGCAATGCATGAGTGCGCGCACAATCGATGGTTCATAGACAATATCGGCATACGAAACAATCAGACCCTCGCCACGTTCGCAGAGCTGCTCAAGTAATTTGCGCGCGCAAAAGAGTGTCGCGACCATATTTGTCGAATCGTAGTTGGGATTCTCGAAGATGGTATGAATGCCTAGTGTTTTGGCATGGGCGATGAGTTCATTGACAAGATAACCACCGACAAGAGCGATGTCTTGCACCCCAGCAGCGCGTAATGCTTCGACTTCATAGTCCAGAATCGGTTTGCCGAGATAGGGCACAAGGCATTTGGGTCGGTTGCTCGTGAGCGGCATGAGCCGCGAACCAAAGCCTGCTGCGAGAATCAATGCTGTCATGATTGCTCCTTTAGAATGTGATGTTCTCCACAAGCTCGCATGTATCGCCACGTACGAGCAGCGCGTCAATGCAATAGTTTTGCGTGCTTTGTGTTGTGTTGAGATAGACATGTGCGCTTTTAAGGATTCGTTCGAGTTTTTTGGACGTAATCGCATAGATGGGCTCGAAGTTGTTGCCGCTTTTCACCTCGACAAAATGCAGTACGTTGTGCTTGCTCGCGATGATGTCAATCTCGCCAAAACGTGTATAGAAATTGCGCGCAAGAATGCAAAAATTGTTGTGTTGCAAGAATGCGGCGGCTTTGTCCTCGGCGAGATTCCCTTTTGCTCGGCTCATTGTGAATCTTTGATACGAATCATCACGGGCGCATGGCGCACAAATTGCAGTGTGGCGAGTTTGTCCATGGCGGACTTGATGTGTTTCTCGTTGCAGAGGTGAGTGGAGAGTAGAATCTTTGCGCCCTTTTGGCTGCTTGGCTGCAGAAGTGAGCGAATCGAGATATTTTCGCTGCTTAGAATCTGCGCCACTTGCGCGAGCACGCCCGCTTCGTCTGCAACATCGAGCCGCAAATAATAGCGCGAGCGAATCGAATCTTTTTCGCGCAAAACAAGCCCGCTTTCGAGCGATTTTTTGAATCCTAGCATGGGTGTGCTTTTGCAGCGAGCAATCTCGATGAGGTCAGAAATCACAGCGCTTGCTGTGGCTTTGCCGCCCGCACCCGCGCCATAATACATCGTCTCGCCCACACAATCGCCCACAACACTGATTCCGTTCATTACGCCATCAACACGGCTAATCATTTCGCTCAAGGGCACAAACGCGGGGTGGACGCGCAGCTCGACTTCATTGCCTACTTTGCGCGCAATGGCAAGCAGCTTGAGGCTATATCCAAATTCACGTGCAAAGGCAATCTCGTCTTCGGAAATATCCGTGATTCCTTCGATGAGAATCGAATCGGGCTTTGCGTCGATTCCATACGCAATGCTTGCGAGAATGAGCAGCTTATGCGCCGCATCGAAGCCGCCCACATCAAAGCTCGGGTCGGCTTCAGCGTAGCCGAGCTCTTGCGCTTTGGCAAGCGCCGTTGCATAGGGCATATTGTGCAAGAACATGTTTGTCAAGATGAAATTGCATGTGCCATTGAGAATCCCGCAAATCTCAAGGATATGGTTCGCCCCAAGCCCATCGCGCAATGCCTTGATGATGGGGATTCCACCCGCCACACTTGCTTCAAAGCCAATCGGAATCTTGCCCGCAATTTCTTGCAGCTCATAGCGATAGTAGGCGAGCATTGCCTTGTTGGCGGTTACCAAATTTTTGCCCGCGCGCAATGTCTTTTGCGCGACAACGTAGGCTTCGTCGATTCCGCCCATGAGCTCAACGAT
This sequence comes from uncultured Helicobacter sp., assembly GCA_947177485.1. Taxonomy (GTDB): domain Bacteria; phylum Campylobacterota; class Campylobacteria; order Campylobacterales; family Helicobacteraceae; genus NHYN01. The sequence continues at coordinate 80,615 of CAMWUR010000001.1, read as the reverse complement.
TGTGTCGATTGTGGGGTCGTTTAGCACCACATTGACATCATCAACAAGCCGAAACGTAACGTCTGCGCGGCTTTTGTGTAGATTGCGCACTGCACCGATGACGGGAATGATTTCTTCTCCTGCGCGCGCCGCAATCACATCTTGGTTAGTTTGCAGAATCTGTGCAACGCTGCTGCCCACAACGCCAAGCCCGATGATTCCTATTCGCATGATTTTTTCTCATTCTCAAGAGTTTTGAGGAATTGTTTGATATTGCGCGCCGCTTGACGAATGCGCTTTTCGTTTTCGATGAGCGCAATGCGGACATAGTTTTCGCCGCTTTCACCAAAGCCAACACCAGGGCTCACTGCAACCTTTGCTTCTTTGAGCAAACGTTTGCTAAACTCGAGGCTACCCAAATGCTTCGCCACTTCAGGAATCTTTGTCCAGATAAACATCGTGGCTTTGGGTTTTTGCATGTCCCAGCCTGCATCGGCAAAACTCTTAATCAGCACGTCCATGCGTGCTGAATAGCGGTTTTTAATCTCGTCTACGCATGTTTGGTCTTCATTGAGCGCAATCGTTGCCGCGACTTGCATAGGTGTATACATTCCATAATCCACCCAACTCTTGATTTTTTGCAATGCCGCAATCATCTTTGCATTGCCCACCACAAAGCCCACGCGCCAGCCTGCCATGTTGTAGCTTTTGGAAAGCGTGAAGCTCTCAACAGCAACATCTTTTGCGCCCTGCACCTCGAAAATCGATGGTGTTTTGTAGCCATCAAAACTCAAATCGGCATAGGCAATGTCGCTAATGATATAGAATCGCTCTCTTTTTGCGAGCGCGACAAGCCGTTCATAGAACGAGCGCTCGACAGTCACAGTCGTTGGATTATGCGGAAAATTCACAGCAACAAACTTTGGCTTGGGCAATGCCTCTTTGAGCGCATGTTCGAGGTCGCGAAAATAGGCATCTTCGTCTAGTTCGCGATTCTCGTTGTATTGCAATGCAAATTTGGTTACATTTGCGCCGACAATAATAAAGGCATAATAATGGATTGGATACATCGGCTCGGAAACAATTGCGTTGTCGCCAAAATTGGAAATCGCTTGAATGAGATGTACATAGCCTTCTTTGCTGCCAAGCGTCACGCATGCTTCGTTGTCAGGGTCCAAATCGACACCATAACGGCGCTTGTACCAATTGCAGATTGCAAGGCGGAGTTTGTAGATTCCTTTGCTTGCCGAATAGCCATGATTTTTGGGTTTTTGTGCTGCTTCACAAAGCTTGTCGATGATGTGTTGTGGTGTTGGACCATCGGGATTGCCCATACTAAAATCAATCACATCTTCATTGTTTTGGCGCATTTGCAGTTTGATTTCATTGATGACTGCAAAGACATATTTGGGTAGCCGTTTCATTTTGTCAAATTGGATTTCGTCAAACATTGTCGTTCCTTTTATTGTTGCAACACGGTGCGGATTCCAGTCTTGATTGCTGCGGGTGAGTGCTCATCGCTTAGGCGCACAAAGACAACATCGGTATTGAGTTTCAGTCGATAGACGCCCCCGCTTTTTTGTGGGTTTTGTACGCTAACCAATCGCAAAGAAGCGTCATAGAGAGCAACTTTGGGGCTGATTGCTCCTCCATCGAGCGGCGCAAATTGCAAGATTCCGCCCTGACGATTGACAGCATACCAATATTCGCCTTGTAGATTGCCATTGCTGACTTCGACATCGTATTCGAGCGCGATAGCCTCGGGTAGTTTGGGGTATTGCAACGCAATCACATAGCGCCATGATGTGTCGTTTTCACGTACAATCTCGCTCACGCGGTAGCCATATTTGCGAATCTCGTTGATGAAACTCACGGGGTCGAGCGCACTCTCGGCATTCATGAGCATCACTAAGCGATAGTTGCCATCGACAAACTCTGCTTGCACGGGCGTGGCATAATAATATCCGAGCGCCTTTAACACATTTTGAACCGAGCGCGTAACGAAAATGGGCGCGTCATTTGCCTGAATATGGATTCGAAATGCGCGTGGGCTTTGCGTTGTGAGCTTCAGTAGCCCATTTTCTTTGAGCTTTGCAAGAATCTTGGGGTAGTCTATGCCATATTCGTCATAATACAGCTGCGGATTGCGAAACAAACCGCCTACGATGAATGTGCGGTTTTTATCGAATGTTTGCCTATCGAGCAGTGCACGTAATGTCCATTCGATGTCGCTTGCCCAAAGCGGCACGACAAAGAGTGCAACAAGCCAAAATCTCACCACCCTCTGCCTCCATTAATCTCCCGAAACTCGGCTTCGCTAATGACTCGAACGCCCTCGTCTGGCGCATAGTAGAGATAGATAGGCGCGGCATAGTTGAGTTTTTGGAGATTGCCATCGACACCGACACTGAAGCGTCCATGTCCTGTTACAAAGAGCATGGGTTCTTTGACGTTGAGGTTGAGCTCGTTGGTAACGATTTGATGTACGCGCCGCTTGCTGCTCACATAGAGCACGCCAATCCATAGCTGCCGTCCAGCAATGTCATTGCCGACATTGAATGTCAGAGTTTGTGTCTTTGATGTTGCATTGGTTTCCGCATTGGGTTTAACGTTTGGCGCGGACGTTGCCGCAGCAACAGGTGCAACAGGTGCTGTCGCTGTTGTGCTGTTGGTCTCTTTGGGTGCTGTTGTGTTGTCTTCTGTTTGGTTGGTTTCTTGATTGATTGTCTCTTCGCCTTCGTCTTCACTCTCGCTCGTTTCTTGTTCGTTCGCGTTGGGCTCGCTTGGGTTTTCATGCTTGGTTGTGTTGGAATCAAGAATAGACAAAGCGTTGTCTGTGTCGAGATAATGAAATGCGAGATACCCACCAATGACAAGCAACACAATGATTCCAATCGCGATATTGAGCCATTTGGGCGATGCACGTTTCTCGTAATGGTCAATTTTTACGTTGACATCTGTAAAAGTTGTGTCGTATTCATCGGTTTTGAGCAATCCATGCGCTTGGCAGTAATCATCATAGTCTTCAATCCATGCGCTAAGATTGAGATTGTATTCACGTTCAAGGATTCGGATAAAGCCAATGGCAGTCGTTCTGTCAAATTGTTCATAGTCTTTATTTAAAATAGCCTCGATTTTAAAGACTGCGATATAGGTTCGCTCGTGGATTCCTTGGATTCCATATTGGGTTTTGAGGTCGCTTAGAGCATGCTCGAGCTGTTCTTTTTTGCGTAAACGTTCTTGTTGCATTTCTTGTTCATGTTCTTGTTTTTGTTTGTCATCATCTTCCATTTTGTATCCTATCCATTAATATTGCGGCAGCCGCACTGATATTGAGTGAATCGAAATGATGGCGCAAACCAATACTAACAAGGAATTGCATTTTTGCTAGCAATCGTTTGCGCAAGCCTGCCCCCTCGCTGCCGAGGCAGAGTACGAGCTTTTGGGGCAATGCGCTTGCATGCCAATCATCTCCGCCGCTCACAGCACCCAAAAGCGTGAAGCCCGCGACTTTGAGCTCGTTGCAAACGCTAAGGCTGTCTTGATAGACTGCAAATGGTGTATGTAAGGCGGCACCGCTGCTTGTGCGGATAGCACCCTCAAGCGCAAAGCTTTGGATTGCGGTGAGCACAATCGCCTCAAAGCCCAAAGCATAAGCGCTACGAAACACAGCACCGATATTGTGTGTGTCGGTAACGCCTTCAAGCAGCACGAGGCGCGTGTAGTCTTTGAGCGCAGCGAGGTTTGTTGGCTCGGGCGGCTCTATGCGCAGTAAGAATCCTTGATGGTTTCCGCCTTTGCAAAGCGCCTGTGCTTTTTTAGCATCGACACGATATGTCGGAAGCCTTAGTTTCGCAAACTGCGAGAATATGGCAGATTCAATGTCTTTGGCAAATAAGATTTCCATGATTCTTTCTGGGCAATGCTTGAGAATATACAAGCAGACTTGTTTGCCATAGACAATCATCGCGCTAATCTCCTTTGCCATGCAAGGAATCATAGCATTCTTGCACGGTGCGTCCGCTCATACGTGCTTGCACTTTTGCTAAGATTTTGGGCGGTAACAAATCTTGAAACTCGGACAGATTCCATTCTTTTTGTGTGCTTTTTTTGAGGTTTAGAACCAATGTCCATTCTCCGCGCGGTTGTTTGATTCTCTCCAAAAGAATGGCAGGCGAGGCGCGATAGTAGCTCTCGAATTGCTTGCTCATTTCTTTGGCAGCAAAGACATCATCGATTCCTAAACAATCGAGAATTTCGAGTGTTTGAATGAGTCGATGCGGCGATTCATAACACACAACGACACCACCTGTCGTCATGAGCTTCGCGAGTTCTCGTTCCTTTTGTTGCTTTTTGTGCGGCAAAAAACCATAGAAATGGAACTCTTTGCTGCTCATTCCACTTGCTACAAAGGCGCACAGAGCGGCATTTGCTCCGGGCAGTACGGTGTAGGCAATGCCATTTTGTTGCGCATAGCGTACAAGAGCAGCGCCCGGGTCGCTCACACATGGCAGTCCCGCATCGCTCATATAGACGACATTCTGCATAAAAAACTCGGGCGTGAGATTCTGCACAAAGGTTTCTTCGTTGTGCGCATGCACAGAAAAAATCGGCACATGACGTTTTTGCAGCAGCGCTCGCTTTTGCAAAAGCAAAAGCAGATTCGCAGTTACTCGTGTGTCCTCGCATAGAATCGTGTCGCATTCGTCCAATGCCCTAAGAGCGCGTAAGCTCATATCCTCGAGATTCCCAATGGGTGTTGGTAGAAACACTAGCACTATTTCATGTTGTATTTTTGTTTGAATTTCTCAACGCGCCCAGCCGTGTCGACGACTTTGTCTGAACCTGTGTAGAATGGGTGGCAAAACGAGGAGATGTCGATTCGAAGCTCGGGTTTTGTGCTCATCACTTCGATTTCTTTGCCGCTCGTTACGCATGTTACCTTGCAGGGGATATATTTTGGGTGAATATCTTTTTTCATTATATTTTTCTCCTTTTGATAGACTGCATTATAGCATAGACTGCATAAAATGCAGCTGATATGTGAAGCATTATGGGATTGTGGAAGATGGTGTAGTGATGTCAGATATTGCGCTTTGCTCAACACGACAATCGGAGGTGCGACTTGAGTCGCACTCATCATTTCTTGTGTGGGATTGAAATCGCACCTCCATTGTCATGTTGAGGCAAAGCCGAAACATCTCATAATTCTTGCAACATGAGATTCTTCAGCCTAAAGGCTTCAGAATGACAAATCATTAGATTTTTTTGAGATTCTAAATGTGGTTCTTTTCTAAGGGGGACAAGGGGCGTTACTTGCCAAAGCAAACATAACGTTTATCGCAACAAACGTTGCAAGACATCTTCAACTTGTAAATCTTTGCCAAATGCGCGTTGGTAGAGGATATAATTGGCAAGCACACGTTGTCCATATTCTCGAGTTTCTTTGTATGGAATATATTCGAGGCTAAACCACGGGTCGAGGGGATTGTCTTTGCGGAATAAATCTTTGCGTTCCTTAATCTGACGCATAAAGCCACTGCCACCATTATAGGCATACGCGACAAAAATGGGCTCTCCAAATTCTGTGCGAATGTCGCGCAAAAAAAATTCGGCATAGCGGATATTATGTCGCGGGTCAAACATCGCAAACATATTGGGTGTTTCGCCCAATTTTTTAGCGATTCGCTCGACATTAAATGGCATGATTTGCATCATGCCAAGCGCATAGGCATGCGAAATCGATGCGGGGATAAAAAAACTCTCTTGCAACCCAATGGCATACATAAGCGCCTGTGTGTCGGTGTCGTAGATTCCAAAGAATTCTTTGTAAGGGCGGATATAGTAATACACGCGAAATTGATGCAGTCGGCGCATTGCAAGCGCATAGTGTGGCTCTGTATTTGAAAAGCGCAATTGAGGGAGTGCTGCTGCAACATCTTTGCGAATCGTTGTTTGCATTTGCAACCACGCAAAGGGGTCGGTGATGTCGAAACGTGATGTGGCAGCAGGCTTGGAATCGAATACATCATAAGCAATATTAAAGTTTTGTTTTTGTTTGAGCTTTTGGGTAGCATACAGCGCATAAATACTTGGAAATCCACTTTGTGCGAGCTTTTGGAAATAGGCGGGATTGCCTGTTGCAAGGTAGAGCCAAAAATGGATTCTATCACGCATAATCGGGTCTTTGAGTTTTTTAGCAGAACGTTCAAAATATACAATTGCTTGTTTTTTTTGATTGAGCTTAAGAGCATTGAGCCCGAGATAAAAGAGCACTTTAGAATCCGGAGCTGTAATTTTGGTTGTGCGCGCAAGCGAGGCATGGAGATTGGGGTAATTAGGATTCATGATAATGATTTGCAATAATCGTGAGAATGCGCTATTGTTTTGATTGGCAAGCGATTCGAGTCGCTCGGGCGCGATTTTCTGGTCAAGATATTGGACGCGATAGGATAAATCGACACCATTAAAAATCTCGGCAAAGCGAGCGGGTGTGCTTTTGAGCAGGGTTGTGAGCGGTGCTTTAGAGGCGAGAATCTGCATTTGTGCCGAAAGCTTTGGATTGGTTTTTGCAATTTTTGTGGCGATTTCTTTGATTTTATTTTGTGGCAATGTCGAAGCGTCTGAAAGCTTGAGTGCATAACCAATACATTGCGCATCTTGTTTGAGTAACTCGCCTAAACTCATGCGTTGACAAATGGTTTTGCGCCCAAGTGCGGTTTTGTTTTCAGATGTTCGGCTGCTGCTTTTTTTGAAATATTTGCCATAAAGCTGGCTATTATGGCGATGCACGAGCTTGTGCGCAGCGTCTGCTTCTGCTTTGCTAATGTCCTGTCCCAAAAAAACCCAAATATAAAAATCGCGCACAATTCCTTTGGGTTTGCTGCGTAAAAAACTAAGTGTTATTTTAGGTTGTGTTTCGGGCTTTGGAGAAAAGGGCACAATCGATTCGGCATGTGCGAGGCAAAAGAGCAACAATAGCGTACAGCCCCATCGCATTGCCTGTTTCATCTAAGCCCACCGATGAGGAGATTATTCAAGAAAACAATCAAAAATTGCAAGACAATCAACACGATAATCGGTGCGAGGTCGAGCCCACCGATATTGGTTGGAATCTTGGAGCGAATGAAATTATAGACAGGTTCGGTGAGATTGCGTAAAATCTGAACGATAGGATTATAGGGGTCTGGGCGCACCCATGTCAGGAGTGCAGAAATAATCACAATCCATGTATAAGCCCAAAGCAGCATGCTAATGGTGCTGACAATGGCTGCAAGCAGCGAATCGAAAATTAACATTTTGCCTCCTCTATACGTATAATGTCTTTGAGCATGCCCCAAATGAGCGGGTAGAGGTCGCTTAACTCGGGTCCTTCGAGTTTGCCTGTGAGCAGAATCCGCAATGGCTTAAAAAAATGTTTGCCCTTGAGATTGCTTTGTGTCATTAGCTCTTTTTTGAAGGATTCAAAAGTACTTAGGGCAGGGTGCAGCGAATCAAGCATGGGTATGATGTGGCTATGCAAGCACACAATCTCGTCTGTAAACTCGGGGAACTCGGCTATGTTTTTGGCGCGAAAAATGGACGTTATGGCATTGCGAATCTCATTCAATGTGCTTGCTTCTTGGAGATAGAATCGCGCGAGCGCGCCGACTTGTGGATTGCTGCTTTCGAGCAGATAGGCAAGCTCGCTATCGCTTAGGCGCTTGAAATGCTCGCGATTGAGAAAGCGCAGCCGTTTGATGTCGAATTTCACAGGTGATTTGGTGATTTTCGCAATATCAAACCACGCAATACTTTCTTTGAGCGTGAAAACCTCAACAGGCGTGTTGTTACCCATGCTAATCAGATAATTCGCAATCGCTTGGGGCAAAAAGCCCTCTTCAAGCAGCCATTTCACGCTCGAACTCTGCTCACGTTTGCTCATCTTTTTACCCTCTTCGTTCAAGATGATGGGCAAATGCGCAAACTCAATGGGCAAATCACATTGCATAGCCTCGCGAATGAGAATCTGCTTGGGTGTGTTGGTCGTGTGGTCTTCGCCACGAACGATGAAACGTACATCATAAAGCACATCATCAACGGCGCATGCAAAATTATAGGTGGGCATTCCATTTGCACGCAAAATCACAAAGCTATCGATTTCGTGCGCAGCGAACGTGAGCAAGCCCTTGATTTTGTCTGTGTAACACACATCGGCTTTTGCGCCATGCAATCGCACAACGGGTGTGGGATTGGAATCCTTTTCTTGCTCGCTCCATGAATCTTCGTAGCGAAAAGCACGTTTTGCTTCTTTTGCTTCTTCGCGCTTTTTGTCCAAAAAATCTTCTGTGCAATAGCATAAAAATGCCTTGCCGCTTTTGAGCAGATGGTCGGCTATCATTTGATGATGATGGAGATTCTCACTTTGATAGACGAGTTTGTCCCAGAGGATTCCAAAAAGTGTGAGCATTTGCAAAATTTCTTTGTCTTTGCCTTCAATATTGCGCTCAACATCAGTATCTTCAATGCGCAATAAAAACTCCTCGTTGCGCTGTTTGGCAAGGATATAATTGAAAATGGCGGCTCGCAAATTGCCAATGTGCATATCCCCCGTAGGACTTGGAGCAAAACGTAGCATTGCGCCTCCCTTGTTTAGAATCTGTGCGATTGTAGCATATTAGGCTGAAACTTACTCTATGATAGCATATTTTAAAATGAAGGCTTGGTCTTTTTTCTCGACACCAATGAGCTCTAAGTGTTCAAACTCAAAGTCGAGCAATCCCCAACCTTTGTTGTTGCTTAGTAAAAACTCGCTTGCAATTTGGCGCAAAAAATGTCCGCGATAGAGTTTGGCATAGTGGCTCATTTTTTTGCCATTTTTGTAGAATCGGGGGATATAATGGCACGTTTTGGGTGTGTAGAATTTTTGGTAAAACTCGGCACGTAAATCCAACACTTCTTCTTTGCCAATCCAGCTATCCAGCTCATGCTCAAAATTTGCATAATAATCTTTGAGGCTATATCCATGCACAAAGGCACCTTGTTTGAGGCGATAGAACGGGATTTTATCGCCTCCTTTGAGCACACCAAAGAGATTGGAGAATACAATGACATATTCAAATAAAAGATTTTGAATATGCTTTTCTTTGCTTTCGATGTCAAGCGCCTGATATGCCACGCCATCGTAGAGGCGCAAAGCTTGTATTGTAGGGCTTGTACAGAGATTTTGACACATTGTGAGCATGTCTTCGTCGATACGTTTTGTGCCAAACAGCTGCCCGAGATTCTTCTTATCTTTGAGCGATTCGAGATAGGCAGCGATGACTTGGGCGCGTAAACTTTTGTCAGCGCCTGCAAAGCTAAGCGATTCGAGTGCGAGCGGAGGGTGGAGATTGAGTTTATAATGCAAAAAATTTTTGCCCTCACTTGGACTAAAGAGTGCAATCATCGGGCGTCCTTTGGGTGGATTCAAAAGGAGGGAGGGGAATCTGTCGTGCTTTTGCAAAAAAAGAAAAATAGAGCACATAAAGCAATGCTCCGAGGATGCCGCACGCGATTCCAAGTAAAAACAGACCAGGGCTAAAGATTTTGCGCTCGGCACAGAGCCCTTGCTCGTTTTGTGTGAGCGCAAACGCATTGCTTTCTAAGAATGTGCGCAATTGTTGTTCGTATTCGCTTGCGGTGTTGCATGTGTTGCGCAAGGATTGTGCATGGTGGGTCATCGTTTGGACATTGCGCGATAAGTGCTGTTTCTCGGCAAAAAGCGAGAGGATTCCTAAAAAGAACGATAGGGCAATCACGATGAGGAACATGACACACCCCTAGTGTGCAGCGAGTGCTTTTGTGTGTGCGACAAGCAGTGCACGTAAAGGAGCACAATCGCCCAAAATGGCGGTGCGCAAGGCGGGCTTTAGGCTTTTTTGCATGGCAGAAAAACAAAGCTCGTAGCCACAACGTGAGGCGAGCTCGCCTACAAACAGGCGAATGACGCGCCCATTGCCCTCGCGAAAAGGTTGCAGGGACTCGAGGTCGGCATAAAATCCGCAGAGTGCATCGAAAAACATGTCGGCTGGCAGATTGGCAAAATAGTGTTCATTGTGCAACATTCCAAATAGAATCCGCGATTCTTTGGGCAACAGCGCGCCTATGCAAAATTGCATATCATCTCTGCCAAACTGCCCCATAAGCTCCATATCATAGCGGTCGAGTCCTGCAAAACGATACACATCAACAAACATAGCTTTGTGAATCTCTTTGAGCAGTGTATAGTTCAATGTGCCACGTAGCTTGCCGCTAATGCGTAGCAGCAGCTCGCGCTTGGTTGAAAGAGATGTTTCTTTAACTTGCAACTCAATCAGGCTGCTTGGGCAGAGTGGGCTAGAGTGGAGCAAATCTTGAGTGAAAGAATCGGGCTTGCTCGCGAAGAGTTTGCCCATTGCGATGAGGTAGTTGCGCGGCATCGATTCGGCAAATCGTTGCAAATCCTTGGCAATGAGATTCTCAATCCGTGCGCCTTTCAGCATGGCGACTAGGTCGGCGATATTGTCTTCGCTTGCAAAGCGCCCATCGAGCGCATGGTTGCTAATCACGGCAAGCAAAAGGTTGTATTGGAGCGTATTGAGGCGATGTTGATAAGCGTCCAAAAAACCCTTTGAATCTTGAAAACGATACGATTCGCCCACGAGCTGCCTCTTAACTCTCTTTGAGCATTCTTTGAGCGAGCTTTTTCATGCGGCTATTTTCTTTGTCAAGCCGCGATTCGGAATTGACGATTTCTTCAAACATTTTTTGCGAGTTGATATTTTTTGTGCCGTCCAAATGCGTGTATGTGCCATCGGATTGCAATTCCGAAGCTTGTGTGTCATCTTCAAGTTGGAGCTTGAGGATACCAAACAATCTTCCTGCGACTTGTTCGTTAATTGCAGGAGTCATGATTTCAATCCGACGTTCAAGATTTCGAGGCATCAAATCAGCGCTTGCAAAGTAGATTTGTGGTGAGGCATTTTTGAAATAATAGATTCGCGCATGTTCAAGATATTTGCCGATAATCGAAATCACGCGGATATTTTCGCTGACACCGGGAACTTTGGGGCGCAAGCAGCAGATTCCACGCACGATAAGGTCGATTTTGACGCCAGCACACGAGGCTTTATAGAGCGCACGGATAATGTCGACATCGACAACTGAATTTGCTTTGAGGACAATGCGCCCTTCAGCGCCTGCTTTTGTCTCTGCTTCGATGAGCGCAAGCAGTTTTTGCTTGATTTGTAATGGGGCGATATAGAGCGTGTCAAGCCGCGAGCGGTGCGTGAATCCCGAGAGATTATGGAAAAATTTCGTGGCATCTTTTGTGAGCGCACGATTGGAGCTCATAAAGCTAATATCTGTATAAATTTTTGCCGTTGCGGGGTTGTAGTTGCCTGTGCTAAGGTGGATATATTCACGAATCGTATCGCCCACTTTGCGTACAACAAGCGCGATTTTGGCATGCACTTTGAGCCCGGGGACGCCATAAATCACATGCGCGCCCGCTGTCTCAAGCGCACGTGCCCAGTGGAGATTGTTCTCTTCGTCAAAACGTGCTTTGAGCTCGACAAGTGCGCTGACTTGCTTGCCATTCTCGGCAGCTTCGATGAGCGCTTTGACAATCGGCGAATTTTTACCCACGCGATAGAGAGTCATGCGAATCGAATACACATCGGGGTCTTTTGCTGCTGCTTGAATGAGCTGCACCACAGGCTCGAAGCTTTCATAAGGGTGGAACATAATCACATCATTCTCATCAAGCACGCGGAATATGTTTGCTTCCAAGTCCATTGGGGCTAGAATTTTAGGATTGTAGGGCGAGAAAGTGAGGTGAGGGAAGTTCTTATTGCCAATCACCTCCCACAATGCGTTGAGGTTAATGGGCACAGCGCAGCGGTAGATGTCATCAGGATGTACTTTGAGGTGGCTATTGAGGAAAATCATGAGCTCCTCGCTCGCGTTGCTCGCGACTTCGAGGCGGATAATCTCACCTTTTTTGCGTGCCTTGAGCCCTTCTTGCATGAGTTCCATAAAATCATCGGCTTCTTCTTCTTCGATTTCCATATCGGCATTGCGTGTTACCTTGAACGGCACATATTCGAGAGCTTTGTAGCCGATGAAAAGTTCATCGATAAATTCACCCACGATTGTTTCAATCGGTAGATAGTTGTTGTCCTCGATTTGCACAAATCGGGGCAGCATGCGCGGAATGCGCACCATGCCATATTTGATTTCGTCTTTATTTGTGTTGCTCTGAAGTTTGACAGCTATCGCAAAACTTAGGTTGTTCAGATGTGGGAATGGGTGGGTGGAATCAACGGCAATCGGAATCACCATAGGGTAGAGATGAGTCTCGAAATATTCTTTAAAATCCGCTTTTTTGCGGCGGTCGTTTTGAGCAAAATTGCGTACTTTGAGCCCTTCTTTGTCGAGCTCGCCCATGAGTTCAAAATACAATCGCTCGAGCTCTTCGCGCTCGACATGCAGATAGCGGCGGATTTCTTTGAGCTGTTGGAGTGGCGTGAGTCGGTCGGCGCCGCTTTCGGTAATGCGCGCTTCATAGAGTCGCTTGAGCCCTGCCACACGAATCATATAAAATTCATCGAGATTAGTGGCATAAATAGCAAGAAACTTGAGACGTTCCAAAAGCGGACTATGTTTGTTCTTTGCTTCGCGCAAAACGCGTGTGTTGAATTGCAACCATGAAAGCTCGCGATTGATGTAATTTTGTGGATCTGTAATATTCATAACCCCCCCTTAGGAAAATTTCCCGAGTGTAGCACAAATCTGATTTAATACAACTGAAATAGGTGATAAATCCCTATTCATGCCGCAATGCCTCGATAGGATTGAGTTTTGAGGCGCGGCGAGCGGGCAGATAGCCAAACACAACGCCGATTGCACCCGAGAAGAGAAATGCAATGCTGGCAATACCCCAATCAAATACAAACGGAATGTCAAGCCAAATACGGCTCACAAACAATGCGATAAAAAAGGCAAGCACAATGCCAATGAGCCCGCCAAGCGCAGAAAGTGTGAGCGATTCGATGAGAAATTGCAAGAGTACTTCTTTTTGCAATGCGCCAATCGCGAGCCGCGTGCCAATTTCTTTTGTACGTTCGGTTACGGAAACAAGCATGATATTCATGATTCCGATACCACCCACAATGAGGCTCACACCCGCAATTGCACCGATAAACATCGTGAGGCTACTCGTGGTTTGTTGAATTGTTTGGAGAATCTGTTTGGTATCCATAATATCAAAATTGTCTTTTTGTCCCTTGCGTACGCCACGAATGGCGCGAAGTAGATTACCGACTGTTTCGGTTGCTTGTGCCGAATCGATTCCGTCATTGACCATCATCATAATATAATCAATATTATATAAATTATCTCCCTTATAAATATTCGTGCGGTAGGTTTTGGGTGGAACGAAGATTCCGTTGTCAGTATCGCGCCCCATGCCTTGTCCTTTTGCGACAAAAACGCCCACACATTCACATGTCATGTCGCCAATTTTAATACGTGCCCCGAGCGGGCTTTCGGTATCAAAAAGCGTCTTATGCACCGTTGCGCCCAGAATGCAGCTGCTGCTGCCTGCTTTGAGCTCGCCGCTTGTGAACATACGTCCCTCGGCAATTTTCCAATTTTCAATTGCGAAATATTCGGGCTCAACGCCATAGATGTCTGTTTGGATATTGCTTTCGCGATATTGCACAAGCGAGCTCGTATTCATCACGGGTGTAACAAGGCTCGCAAGCCCTAATGTTTGGGCTTTGAGCGCTTCAAATTCATTCAAGCTAAACTTGCGCCGCTCGCTGCTTGTCGTATTTGGTCCAATAGAGCGCGAAGGGAAAATGATAAGCGTATTGCTACCCAAATTGCTTAGGTTTTTGGTAATCGATTCTGTTGTGCCATTGCCAAGTGAAATCATCACAATCACCGAGCCAACGCCGATGATGATACCAAGCATCGTGAGGATTGCGCGCAAGAAATTGCGCCGAATCTGTCGAAATGCGAGAAAAAATGCGTTGAGAATCATGGCATCTCCTTTGAATCATGTTGCAATTGCCCATCGAGAAAATGGAGCTCTCGGCTCGCATAATGCGCCATTTCGGGCTCGTGGGTAACCATCAGAATCGTGATTCCAAGCTCGCGATTGAGCGAGCAGAGAATCTGCATAATCTCTTCGCTGCGCTGCGTGTCGAGGTTGCCTGTGGGTTCATCAGCGAGTAAGAACTGCGGCTTTGCTGCAATCGCCCGCGCAATCGCCACGCGCTGCTGCTGCCCGCCACTTAGCTCATTGCTAAGGTGTCCGCTCCATTGCCGCAAACCCACGCGCTCGAGTGCCTCGAGCGACATTCTTTGGCGCTCTTTTTTGGGCACTTGGCGATAGAGTAGCGGCAGCTCGACATTTTCAAGCGCTGTTGTGCGAGGCAACAGATTAAACCCTTGAAAAATAAATCCAATATAATATCTTCGTAAAAGTGCGCGTTCATTGAGTGAAAGGTCAAATACACTCACATCGCCAAATTCATAACGTCCACTATTTGCCGTGTCGAGGCAGCCCAAAATGTTTGCCATTGTACTCTTGCCGCTCCCGCTTGGACCCATAAGCGCGACAAACTCGCCTTCATCGATTGCAAGATTCACTCCGCGCAACGCCTGAAACTCGTTTGGCGGCTTGCCATAAATCTTAACAATATTTGTGAGTGTAATCAATGCCATTATTGTTCCACATTTTGTGCGAGAATGATGTCGCTGTCAGGCTCGATTCCTGCGAGAATCTGCACGAATTTGCCATTGTTAATTCCTGTTTGAATGTTGACTTTGTGTGGTTTTCCATCTTTCAAAACCCAAAGTGAATCGTTTTGTGCGGCACGCGTTGGCTCATTTTGCTGCTGCCTGCCAGGTCTGCGGGGCGCAAAAAGGCTCATTCCCAAGCCGCTTTGTTTCTTTTCTGCCATGAGATTCTGCGGGTTAAAATACAATGCGGCAATCGGGATTGTCATCGCATTCTTTGCTTCGGCAATCTGAATCTCGGCGGTTGCGCTCATTCCCGGGCGCAAGACAAGGTCATTATTTTGGATAAAAATGCGTGTTTCATAGCTCACAATGCTGTTTGTGTTCGATGTGTTGTTACTTGTGCTTTCATAGGCATTGCTGCCATAGCTTACCCTATCCACAGTCGCCTCAAATTCGCGCAACGGATAGGCATCGACCGTGAAGACAACCTTTTGCCCTTCTTGAATCTTGCCAATATCGGCTTCAGAAACCTTGACTTTGAGTTCCATTTCTTCGAGACTTTCGGCGATGATAAAAAACTCTGGTGCTTGGAAACTTGCCGCAACGCTTTCGCCCACTTCGATGCTGCGCGCGAGCACAACGCCGTTTATGGGGCTGATAATCTGCGTGTTTTTGAGGTCAATTTCTGTGCTGCGGATGTTTGTTTCAATCTCGGCAATGCTTGCCTTGCGCATCTCGATGTCGGCTTGCGCGACTAAAAAATTACTCTTTGATGTTTGTAGCTCGAGTTCGGAAGGCACTTTGCCTCCACTCTTTTCAAACAGCGCGAGATATTTTTTATATTCCCAATCTTTGGCGACAAGCTGTGCTTCGGCGCTTGCGAGCTGTGCTTTTGCGCTTGCGAGCTGTGCGTGATAGCGGTCGAGTTGTTGGTTAATCGATTCGGGGTCGATTCGTGCGAGAATCTGCCCGCGGTGCACACGGTCGTTGACGTCAACGAGCACCTCGAGCACGATTCCCGACACAACGCTTCCGAGGTTGACTTCGTTTGTCGGCGCGAGTGTGCCGCTTGCTGAAATGGTGCTTTGAATATATTGGATTGTTGGTTTGGCTGTGGTGTAGGAGATTTTTGGCGGGATTTGCGACATCCACCAAAAGATTCCGCCAGCCCCAAGCAAGAGTACGCAAATAATGCCATATTTGAGCAGTGAATATTTCTTGCTTGCTGCTGCCTTGAGTGTTTTTTTGACTTCTAGCATTGTTATCCTTTAGTTTTGTGCATTGATTTGCCCCCCAAATGCCTTGAAGAGCGTGATGTAGGATTGGAGATTCCGAAGATAGGTTTCATTAATGGCAATCTGTGCATTGTTGAGTGAGACTTGATTGCTATAAAACTCGCGGCTGTTGATGAGTCCGACTTCATAACGTGCGCTGAAAAACGAGAAATATTCTTCGGCATTGTGCAATCGCTGTTTGGCATAGGCGAGTTGTTCTTGATTACTCTGCACGTCAAAAAGCGCATTATCGATTTCGGAAAGCGCGGTATTGATGGCATTGCGCAATAAATGTTCATTTTCGCGCAATATCGAGCGCGTGCTTTCTGCTTGAGCATTCAGCGCGGCGCGGTTGAGTAGCGGCGCGGTGAGTGAACCTAGAATCTGCCCCGTGAAGGTTGTGGGCGATTGCAATGCACTTTGCAGACTTCCGTTCAGCGAGAGCGTGGGAAACAACGCTGCTTGCGCGCTATCTGCCTGATAGGCTGCGGCATAGAGTGTGTGCAATTGCGCCTTGATGTCGGGTCGTTGCAGAATCACAGACGCGGGCAATTCAGAAAGAAGCGTTATTTTTGGCAGCGGTTTATGCTGCATTATGGGCAGCTGTGGCAAACTCTTTTGGTCTAGTAGCACCAAGAGCGCATTATATGCCGCAACACGTGATGTTTTGAGTTGTTCATAGGCGATTTGAGCATTTGTCAAATCGTCTTGTGCATCGAAAAGATAAGTCGAATCGAGTGTCCCTGATTCTGTCATGAGCCGCACAGCATCGAGAATCTGCGCATAGAGTTCGAGATTCTTCGCGCTAATCTCGAGATTGAGCGCGATGTTTTGCAACAAAAAATAGCTGTTGCAGACTTCGGCAAGCAATGCAAGTTGTGTGTTTTGCAGGTTTGAGAGTGTTGCAAAATATTGCTGTTCAGCGGCATTTTTTGCGGCGATGTTTTTGCCAAAAAGGTCAATTTCCCACGCGAGATTTGCACCAATCGTCTTTGTTGTCGTGGTCGAATCGACATTTGGATTGTTGTTTTTGAAATCATGGTTTTTGCCTGCACTCGCACTACCGCTTAGAGTTGGCAAGAGATTGCCCCACGCCGCCTCTCTGCTCGCTTGCGCTTGCATGATTCTCTCTTTTGCAATTGCTATATCGGTATTGCGCATAAGCGCGATTTCAAGTAGATTGGTGAGTGTTGAATCGCCAAAAATTGCGTCTAGCTCGTTATGTATCACTGCCACATCACGTGATTCGAGCGGCGCAATGCGCTCAACAAGAAACGGGTGCGGGCTCAATGCTTTGGGTAAACTCTCGGTAGAGATTTGGACATTTTGCGAGGGTAGATTGCACGCGCAACAAAAGAGCGCAAGGATAATAGATAGGCAGATTCGCATTCTTTCTCCGAATTTTTTGGGGGAATTATAAGAAAAAAGTATGAATTGAAAATGAATCTGTTATGCGAACATTAAGCCCTTGACAAGCAAAATTTTTTTTGATAGAATTGCGTTTCTTTTGTTTGACCCGTTAGCTCAGTTGGTAGAGCAATTCCCTTTTAAGGAATGGGCCGTTGGTTCGAATCCAACACGGGTCACCACTTTTTGGTTGTGTGGCCCCGTCATCTAGCGGTTAGGATACCACCCTTTCACGGTGGCTACAGGGGTTCGAGTCCCCTCGGGGTCACCACTCAAAGCTTTTGTCTCTTTGGTCGCTTAGCTCAGTTGGTAGAGCGCCACCCTTACAAGGTGGATGTCATAAGTTCGAGTCTTATAGCGACCACCATTTGGAGCGGTAGTTCAGCCGGTTAGAATACCTGCCTGTCACGCAGGGGGTCGCGGGTTCGAGCCCCGTCCGCTCCGCCACCGCTATTCTACAACAATACGTTTCCCCACAAACGGAATGCCTTTGGATTTGGCAACAGCTTCCCCAAAAATCAAAATTGCAGGCTGCTCGCATTGTTGTACCATCTCTTCGAGTTTGCCGAGTGTGCCGATAATGCAACATTGATTTGGCGAATCGACTTTGCTCACAAGCGCTGCGGGCAAATGTTCATCGACTCCATGTTCGCGCGCTGCCGCAACAATCCGCCCAACAAAGCTATATGCCATCAGCACAATGATTGTGTAATGTTTGTTCTTGAGCGAATCTATCCAATCAATGTTAAACACGCACTCACGCAAATGCGCCGACACAATCAAGACGCCTGTGCTCACGCCGCGAATCGTAGGCACAATGCCGCTGCCAAGCGCACCGCTTAGCGCAGAGGTGATGCCGCTAATCACCTCCACCTCGATTCCATGCTTGCTAAGATAGCTTGCTTCTTCCCACACACGTCCAAAAATGGCTGGGTCTCCGCCTTTAATGCGTCCAATCGTCTTGCCCTCACGTGCATAATCGAGCATCATCTTGTTAATCTCTGCCTGCTTGAATTGTTGCTTGCCTTTTTGTTTTGCCACGCTTTTTGTCTCGCAACCAAGTGATTCTAAGATGTCCCAAATCTCTTGCCCGATGAGGTTATCAACAAGCGCAATATCGAGCAATGCAAAAGTTTCAAGCGCCTTGAGCGTGAGATTCTCGCGTGAATGCGGTCCGCAGCCAATGATGAACACTTTGCCAAGCGCCTGCTTTGCTTGCTCTGCAATCTCTTCTTTGCGCGTAGTTGTTGGCGCGCCATTTTGTTCGCGTTCGATTCGCAATTTTTGGGCAATCGATTTGAGACTTTTGGGTAATAATCGTTTGATTTTATCGCGCACATTTTGAGCAAGCACGGGTGAAGCACCACCGCTGCTGACCATAACCGAAAGTTCACCACAGCGCGCCACAGCGCCAAAATAGACATCGCAATATTGCGGACAATCGACAACATTGAGTAGGTAGCGGCGTTTGCGTTCAAACAAAAGCTTCCCAAGTTCTTTATCGCCGCTTGCGTCCACAACAAGCTCATAATCATCAGCGATTGCGAGATTGTCGTTGCAAAGTTGTAGAATCGCGACATCTTTGCCCTCGAAATAGGGCGCACAAATCTTTGCAGCTTTGACATCGGGCATTAGCCCTGATTCAATGAGCGCGCAATGCTTTTGTTGCGCCACAGCGCCCGCGCCAATGAGCAAAACATGTGCTTTTTTAAGAAGAAGTGGTAATCCAGACATTATTTTCCTTTCAATATCATAATAGTTGAGGTGTTAGCGCAAAATGCCTTGCGTGTAGAGTAGCTTTTTAATTGCAGGGTACAGCATGGCATAGATTGTTTCAAACCCTTGCATATCGCGGTAATAATATGGGTCGGGAATGTCCATTCCGTCTCCAAAATCGCCCATGCGCAAAATTTTTTCTTGTGCGAAGCCCATTTTGAGCAATGCTTGGATATTTTCGCTATCCATTGCGACAAAATAATCAAATTTTTCTTCGTCTTGCAAGCGCACAGGGCGCGAGCGCAAAGACGCAATATCCAGTCCATGCTGTTTGGCAATCTCTTGTGAGCCTCTGCATGGCGCTTCACCGCGGTGGTAGCCATGGATTCCAGCCGAATCAAATACGGCGGGTATGCCCTTTTGTGCAGGCAAAAAGCTCGAATCCAGTATAGGGTCGCTCCAACCGTTGTAGAGCCCCTGCGCGATTCCTTGTGCGAGCGGTGAGCGGCAGATATTGCCCATACAGATAAATAAGAGACGCGATTCCATGAGAGCTCCTTTATTTTAATGTAGCATGATAATCTGGAGTTGTCAATGGGAGCTTACGATAATATGAGTAATATTGTTACAGCTTCTCGCGATTTCCATATAGAATCTCGCTTGCGCTTGGTTTGGTTGGTTGTTCTAAGTTTATTTAGTTACAATGCGGTATTGACTTTCAAAGGAGGTTTTTTATGAGTTCTGTTGTGTTGCTCGTCATCGGCGTTGCAATGTTTTGTTTTGGGTGGTTTGTCTATTCTCGTTTCGTGGCTTCACAAATCCTCAAGCTTGATGATGCAAATGTTACACCTGCCGTAACATTGCGCGATGATGTCGATTACATTCCTGCAAATAAATTTGTATTGTGGGGGCATCACTTTACCGCTGTTGCTGGTGCTGCGCCCATCGTTGGTCCTGCAATCGCTGTGCAATGGGGTTGGTTGCCTGCGTTTTGTTGGGTTGTGCTTGGCACGGTCTTTTTCGCGGGAATCCACGATATGACAGCACTTTGGGCAAGTGTCAAAAACGAGGGAAAATCAATGGGTATGGTCTGCTCCCGTTTCATCGGCACGCGCGTGGGGCAACTTTTTATGGTTGTGATTTTCTTGGTGTTGCTTATGGTCAATAGCGCCTTTGGTGTGATTATCGCTAAAGAATCTGTGCAATACCCCACAACGATTATCCCCGCGTGGGGCGCGATTTTGATTGCGATTCTCATGGGGCAGGCAATCTATAAAATGAAAATGAACCTCACGGTAGTTACGGTTGTCGGCGTTGTCGCACTCTATGCACTCGTTCCGCTTGGGGTGATGATTCCAATCAACCTCCCCGAAAACATCGGCGGATTCGACCCATTGCGTCAGTGGGTGGCGATTCTGTTCATTTATGCCGCGATTGCGTCTGTGCTCCCTGTGTGGATGTTGTTGCAGCCTCGCGACTATGTCAATGGCGTGCAGCTTGTGATTGGATTGTTCTTGCTGTATGTTTCGATTCTGCTTGTCAATCCCACCGTGCTTGCGCCTGATTTGATTCCGCCCATTAAAGAGGGCAATTGGGGAATGATTATTCCGGTGTTGTTTATCACCATTGCATGTGGTGCGATTAGCGGATTCCACGGGATTGTCGCGAGTGGTACAACCTCAAAACAAGTAGCAAAAGAAACCGATGTGCGCTTTGTTGGCTATCTTGGCGCTGTGGGCGAAGGCTCGCTTGCGCTTGGGACAATCATCGCGTGCATCGCTGGCGTTGGGCTCTTGAGCGCGAATGTTGGACTGAACCCCGAAACTTGGACAACGATGTTCAAAGGCGGCGCGGGCAATTTTGCCGCTGGCGGTGGGGCGATTGTGAATGCTGGTGTTGGGCTTCCGATTGACGCTGCATCGACACTCTTCTCGCTTATGCTCATTCTCTTTGCGGCGACAACGATGGACGCTGGGATTCGTTTGCAACGTTACATCATTCAAGAATGGGGTGATTTCTACAAAATCCCTATCCTCAAACACAAAGTCGTTTCGACACTTGTCGCTGTTGGGTGTTCGTTTCTCATGGCGATTAATGGAATTGGCGAGGGCGGCTCGAACAATGTTCCCATTTGGCCTTTGTTTGGTGCGACAAACCAAATCCTTGCTTCGCTCACATTGCTCACTGTGGCTGTGATTTTGATTAAGAACAAACGCGCGAAAGGCTCGCTTGTTGTGCTTGTTCCGATGACTTTTATTTTAACTATGGCATTTTGGGGCGCAACCGTCAAGCTTGGCGAGTTCTATGCACAAGGCAACATGCTTTTGCTTGGAATCGACATCTTAGTGCTCATCGTCACCGTTCTTGTCGTGCTCGCCGCGTTGTCGGAGATTAGCAAAATTTTGGGCAACAAGCAGAATGCCTAGATTTCAATGGCTTGCCCCCATCAATCGGGGGCTGGAGCAGTTCTATTTTTCCAAATATCTTCCTGCACTCAAGCGCGATAAGCGCGAGATTGATGATTTTTTCATGATTATCACATTCTCGGAGATGATGGGAATCCCCAATCCTTTTGCATTCTACACGCTCGAAATGCTGCCCGAGCTTATGCAGCATTTCCACAGCTGGCACAAACGCATGGGCATGGAACGTTCTCCTTTTGATAGCTTTCCATGTGTGTGCTGCTAAGGGTATGCTATGCAATTGCCACCCATTCTCTTTATCGGCGGCAAGGGCGGTGTGGGCAAAAGCACGATTAGCAGCGCTCTAGCGTGCTTGCTTGCCCAATCGCACAAAACACTTCTTGTTTCCACAGACCCCGCGCACAACCTTAGCGATATTTTCGAGATTGCGCCCTCAAGCCAAACACAACAAATCCATGCAAATCTCTTTTTGCGCGAGATTGACCCGATTGCCGAAGTGCGCGCCTACACAGAACAAGTGGCAAAGGACGCGAAGCAGTTCATCTCTGCCGCGTCATACAGCCTGCTCGAGTCGTATTATGACAATGTCGCACAAAGCGGTGTGGCGCAAGAATCAGCGCTGTTTGACAGACTGATTCGAATCATCACGCAAGAACAATGGGAACATATTGTGATAGACACAGCCCCAACGGGGCATACATTGCGGCTTTTCAAGCTCCCGCTGACTTTGCAACAATGGAGCAAAACGCTTTTAAGCCAGCAAGAAAAGAGCCACAATCTCGAGGGAATCATCGGACATCTCGAGGGGAATCCGCTCAAAGACAGGCTCGAGGAGCGCTATTTGCTTTATTCCCAATTCAACAATCTTTTGCATAGCGAGAGTGCGGGAATCGTCTTTGTGCTCAACCCCGAAAGCTTGCCGATTGAGGAAAGTGCGCGCGCAATCCATAGCCTAAGTCATGATAAGCTCAAGCCCTATGCGCTTGCGATTAATAAGATTCCACCGCCTAGTGCTGATATGTTTTTTGCGAAACGATACGAAAATGCGCAAAAACATTTGGCAGTGATTCGTGAACGTTTCAAGGATTTTTGGCTATGGGAGATTCCGCTTCTAAGCGGTGATATTCTCGAACAAAGTGGGCTTGCACAGATTACCGAGAATCTTCATTTAGCGCTGCAATCTCCGCCTCGCTAAAAAATCGTAGCTCGCACACAAAATGCACACCCGTGCCATATTCGAGTGAAAATTCGCTGCCATTGCCCTTGGCGATTCCAAGTATCAGCTGTACATGTTTGATGGTTTCGTATTGCGTTTTGTGGATATAGAATGGCGCGCCGCCCACGATTCCGAGCAAAACATCACAATTGCCAACATGGAAATCGTGCATTTCATAGCATAGCGGCACAGAGCCTTCGCAGCAGCCGCTACTTTGGCAAAATAGAATCTCGCCATATTGTGCGCGCAATTCGGCGATAAACGCGAGCGCTTCGTCTGTTGCGACAATCCGCGCGGGTTTGTGGTCTTTGGTCGCATTGTCCATTGTCTCTCCTTTTGTCTTCAGCTGGATTCTATCCTAATCCCATTTAAAATCGAATCATTAAGGCTTTTTAGGTTACAATGGCAACAAGAAAGCCACAAATTGGGAAAAAAATGCTCATTACCCTGTATGTCATTGCCATTAGCGCCGAAGCGATGACAGGCGCACTTGCAGCTGGGCGATATAAAATGGATTTGTTTGGTGTGTTGATTATCGCAGCGGTAACAGCTTTGGGCGGGGGCTCGATTCGTGATATGCTCTTTGGGCATTATCCGCTCACATGGATTGCGCACCCTGAATATCTCTTGCTCGTCATCTTTTTTGCGTTGCTTGCAATCAAAATTGCACGTATTGTGCATAATCTCCATAAAATTTTTCTGATTCTTGATGCGTTGGGGCTTGTAACTTTTAGCATCATCGGCGCTCAAATTGGATTGGATATGGGCTATGGCGATGTGATTGCCGTGTGCGGTGCGATTATCACAGGTGTGTTTGGCGGTGTGTTGCGCGATATGCTTTGCGCGCAAATTCCGCTGGTTTTTCAAAAAGAAATCTATGCAAGCGTTGCGTTGCTTACAGGCACACTCTATGTCTTGTTGCTCAAGACGCCGTTGCCGCTTTTGACCACAACGTCTATCGCTCTTGTTGTCGGCTTTGGGTTGAGATTATATGTGATTTATCATCATCTTAATCTGCCCATTTTTGATTTTAGTGAACCAAAAGGAAAACCATGAGACTCGTTTTGTACAGCGGCGGTGTCGACAGCACGACAGCGCTTTTTTGGAGCATGCAAACGCAAGAGACGCATGCGCTTTTGTTTGTGTATCCAAGCCGCCATAATGCGCAAGAGCTCGCGCATGCGCACGCGATTTGTGAAGCGCACAGAATCGCCCACCACACGATGGACGCAAGCGCACTTTTTGCGGGCTTTGCAAGCGGGCTGCTCGCGCCAAATACGACGTCTAGCGCGATTCCACATGGGCAATATGACGCAAACGCGTTGTCGCGTCTCGTTGTACCTTTTCGCAATGGAATCTTTTTGAGCATCGCTTGCGGGCTCGCGCAATCGCTTGGCGCAAGCGAGGTTGTGCTCGCCAATCATGCAGGCGACCACCCGATTTATCCCGATTGTTCGCGTGCGTTTATCGATTCGATGGGTGCAGCGATTGCAAGTGGCACGGACGGGGCTGTGCGGCTTCTTAGCCCCTTTTGTGCGCTCGACAAAGCTGCGATTGTGCGGCTAGGAATCGAGCTTAACATTGACTATACGCAGACGTATAGCTGCTATGAGGGCGGCGCAAAACATTGCAATCAATGCCCCACTTGCCTCGAATCTATCGAGGCATTTGCGCAGAATGGATTAACGATTGAAAGGTAGGAATGTTTTATATTCAAAAGAGGATTGAAATTTCGGCGGCGCACCAGCTTTTTTTGGATTATGAGAGTAAATGTAACCGTTTGCATGGGCATAATTGGATTATTACGATTTTTTGCAAATCCAAAACTTTAAATGCAAATGGAATGGTGATTGATTTTAGCCATATCAAAGAAAAAATCCATAAACGACTTGACCACCAGTTCCTGAATGATATTATCCCAACAAGCACGACAGCAGAGAATATTGCGCAATGGGTTTGCGAACAAATCGGCGATGTTTGCTACCGTGTGCAAGTACAAGAAAGCGAAGGGAATGTTGCTATTTATGAGCGCGATGAGAATCTATCATATCAATGAGATTTTTTACAGCCTGCAAGGCGAGGGGGCGCATGTGGGCAGGGCGTCTGTTTTTGTGCGCTTTGCGCAATGCAATCTTGCATGCAATTTTTGCGATACGAAGTTTGCGCATGTAATGTATTGTTTCAACCAAAACGAGCTTGAATCATTTGTGCTCGCGCTCCTAGAAAAAGAACGTGTAGCGAGCAAGCCGCAGATTATTTTTACAGGAGGCGAGCCAACATTGCAGCTGTGCGAATCCGAGCCACTTTTGAATGGATTCTATCGTTGCATTGAAACCAATGGCTATCAAATCGCACCAAGCTGGATTGAATGGGTCACGTTTTCGCCTAAGACAAAACCCATTGACGCGGGCAATATGCAACGTGCAAATGAAATCAAGATTCTCTATTCACTTTTTAGCGAAGATGAGATGATTGCGCTTGCAAAAGATTACCCAAACAAGCAATTTTTTGTTCAGGCAATCGACAGAGGAACACAACCGATTCGTTATGATTCTCTGATTGCCTTTTGCAAAAAGAATCCGCAATTTCGCCTAAGTTTGCAGACACATAAGATTCTTGAAATTCATTAGAATCTAAAGATTCGTAATTTGCTGAAGGCGCCGAATGTATTGCAAAAGATGATATACGACATCTTTAAGTGTATAGACTTCTTCACGAACATGAAAGAGAAGTTCGATGATTTTTTTGCGAATAATTTCGCTATAAGCTACAACTATTTTCCCAAATATTTCATTGAGACTTGTATAGATACAACTTAATGTAGCATTTTTATTTCCATATTGCAATCGATAGTATTCAATTCGATTGATAATATGTTGTATGGTTTTGTCAAGGTCTCTTTTTGCTACAGCAGTTTGCATTACCTCTCCCTTTGAATGTTGATTTGATAGTAGAAATTTTAAGAGCCTTGTTTGAAAATATTGTCAAGATTTTGCGAAATTGTCTTTGCAGATCTTCAAAAGGAGGTTTCTGACAGATTCGATTGCTACATATTCTAGCGAGCTCTCGTTACAACAAGATATTTTGGCTTTGTCTCAACATGGCAACTCATTCCCTGCCCATGCACAGGGAGGGGAAATCATGATGACGTTCAATCGGAGACGTGATTCCAAGCGCCTATGCTACAATCATGCGCACGACTAAGTCGCACCTTAATTGCTAGAATCGTACAAGCAGCGCGAGGCTCGCACCCCCCTTGTTGTTGGGAACGATACAGCTTATAGTTTGTTGCTTGTTATGGATTCCAAGCCATTGTGCAAGTCCCCAACTCTGCATCGCAACACCAAGCGGGTCCATCGCAATCAACATCGCCTCGCCTAATATGCGCGAACCAAGCACGGTGCGTTGGTTTGCTTCAATCGCTAGAGAGCTGCGATAAAACAACTCGCCAAAGAGTGAACCAATGGCGGGCGTGATGACTAAATCTTGCCAACTTGGGATTTCGGCAAACGATTCGATGCCATATTCCCAAAAAAATGTCGAAGCGACAAAGCTAAAGAGCGCAGATTCTGCCCATGAATATCCCGCAACACGTGGCTGCATATAATACACAGCGCCCCAATAGGGGTGCGTGACCCAATTCAGAAACAAATCATCGCTATCGACAACAGGTCCGCTGCGTACGCGTTCTTTCCAGCGCTCGCCTAGCCCCGCGATGTCGCTTAATTCTTTTCTGTCCCAACCTGTGAAGCTTGATGGCAGGAGGTAGAAAATGCCAGTCATTGCGAGCGTTAGCGAAGCAATCAATAATGTAGAGTAATTAAATACGGTGGATTGTTTCGGCTTTGCTTCGTGATGACGAGATATTTTGCTATCGCAAATTTTTGGAGGTGTGACTTTAATCGCACTCATTCATGTTTCTGTGTGCGTCTAAAACCATGCTTCCACATTTTCCATGTGCTAGATACACATGATTCCCCTCAACTTGCGGAGAGGGCAGGGGCGAGTCAATATTATTTGTGCATGATGTGTAGGGTATAAAAAAGTAGCGTAAAACAAGCAAGGGCTGCTGCACTAATCAGATTTAACATGACCCAGCCTTCAGAAGAATGTAACACAAAACCCACAGACATAGACGCAATAAAATTACAAAGGTAGGTTAAGAATGAATTTAGCCCCTGTGCCTTAAGTTTGTAGGCAGATGTTGGCATGGCATTGAGCAAAAATGTTCCGCCATTAAATACAAAAGCCCAGCCAATTCCTAGAAACAAAAGCGCAAAGAAAAAAGAATAGAATCCAACTCCCGTGATAGCAATAACAATACTAAGAATATAGGCAAGGATTCCATAGAAAATGATACATTGTGGTGTGCTTTTGTTGAGCCAAAATCCTAAAAAAATGGATGGTAAATACATTGCAATAAAATGCCATTGAAGCACTGTTTGATTCTCATTTAAATCAAAATGTGTATGGTGCATGGCAAGTGGTGCAGCATTCATCAAAAGTGTCATGAGGCTAAAGCCAAAGGCACAAGCTAGAGTGCCCAATACAAAGCTTTTATCCTTTAAAAGAATCCATAACATGTTTTGAGTGTCTTTTTGTGTTTCTTTTTTTGTTGTTTGTATTGAAGCAAGTTCAAGAAAAATGGAGCTAATAAGGGCACAAAAACAGAGTAGAAATGCAAAGAAAAATGAGCCAAAAAATGCAACATCAAAAGGTGGCGTTATAAAGAAATTTGCTCCAAAACTTGCCAGAAATGGACCCAAGATTGCACCTAAAATTCCACCACCAACAACCAATGCTGTTGCTTTGTTTTTGGCATGAATATCATTAATGCGAGAATCCAAAAAGGCTTCCGAAGCGGCGAAGCGGTAATACTGATTGAAAGCACTAAAGCCACCGAGTAAGAGTGTTGCTATGCAAAAAAGCCAAAAAGAATGTAAGATAATGGCTATCATTGCAAGAATTGAGGCAAACATTCCTAAGCCAGAAGCAAATATGAATGCTTTTTTTCTACCCCATTTTACCATAAAAATTGAGGCATTATATACCATCAAAAATGCTCCCAATACTGTTGCAGAAACAGGTAGGGTTACAAGGTTTTGGGATAGGGCTTGCGATGAAGCAATGAGGTTTTGTGCACAAAGTGGTGTAGCAAGCGTCAATAATGAAACAAGAGAACCACTTAAGCCTTGTCCAAGCATCAGCAAAAGGATATTGCGAGTTTGTATTGCTCGTGCATTTGTCATGTTGTTCCTTTCAGTAAATAGATATTGGATAATGTTTCCATAAGTTTGAGGCTTTGAGTGTCGCCGTAAAGTAAAGGCTGTTTGTCAAGCCATGAAAAAAGTTGTTTATTGGATAATTTACCTGTATTTTTTATGAAAAAAGCACAATATTTATTTTGTTTTGCTTGATAAGCTGTTATAAATTCAACATGGTTTTTATGTGATAAAAACGTTACATGATGCTGTGAAAGTTTATTTTTACTAAATGCTCCCAATGTGTAAATAGCTGGAATATCATTTCTGTCATGTTTGACATGAACACTTAATCGTATACTATTATGAAGTGTATCAATGTTTTTATTTGTTTCATGAATAGAAATATATTTATAGGTGGATTCTAGTGTGATCTTATTCATAAAAGTAACAGTATCAATAAAAATATTTTTATCAAATTTTGTTTGCCAGAAATTATGCGTTGTTGGATTAATGAGTGCCACAATACCCATAACAATAAGCTCATTAATGTTAAGATTGTTGGATACATATTCTATAATACTATGTGGCACTTTTATATTGTGAAATGATGATTGGGTAGCATGTGTAAAAACATAATACCAGTCTATATTGAAAAGTAATGTCTGAAATTTCGAGGATGCAATATTTTGATACAAATTAGCAATAGAACTATTATCTAAGATTTTATGAGAATTACTTTGATATTCCTTGAAAGCAATATGTAATGAGTTATCCGAAAAAAAATCTGCAATCTGTTGTCGTTGTTGATCGTATTTTTTAATCATACGCTTATCTGTAAAAAGTGCTTCTTGAAATCTAAGTCCACCAGTAATAACAATAATTTTGATGGGTAGCTTGCTAATAATGTTGATGGCTTTAGTTAATAAATAGAGTATCCCAATACTATAAAATTCTGCCATATCGGCATAATATCCTTCTGTTTTTAGACCTCCACAACATCGTTTTGCTTGACCCCAAGCTATCGTGAAAATGATAGCATTATTTTGAATTTGATTTGCTATTATTTCTTGTAATTTTAATATATCTAATATATCTGCATTTTTGCAAATATTACATTCTTTGAAAAGCTCTACAATCAAAGCAGCATGATACCAAGAAACATTTTCTATATTTTGATAATTTTTATTTATATCTCTCATGAATTTTTCTTGTAAATATAAACTAATTCTTTCTGCTTCAAGATTGATATGATTTTTCCATTTTTGAAGAATTTTATTTAAATAATCATCATCTATAAATACATGACATATATCGGTTTGTAATATTTTATAGTCCCATTGCGTTTCAATAATATTAGCTAATTCCGTTGTGCTTACTATTTCTCGTTGCAATAAATGTGAAATAGGCATCATTAACTCCTTAATTTGGGAGTTTTCACATAGTACATGGGTTGTTTGTTATGATACATTTCTATTAATCCGCAATTATATTTTTCATGATTTGGGACTTGAACACAAATAGCTTGTTCATGGTTTGCTTCTCTTTGAATACGATATTTGAAATCAACCTTTATTGTATTTTGATACTCTCTTAATCCACCTACACAATGTTGCGCGTGTGAAGTAAAATCTTCTCGAGATGTATCGATAAATCTTAGTTCATTTGGTTTTGCATGTATTGTGAGTTTAATAGCATATGGATTTGCCTTATATAATATATTACTTTGTCTATCTACCAATGATATGGCTACATATCGCTTTGCTGCATCCCATGCTTCACTTCGCATTTCATAGAGTATTTGCTGGATAACATTGTTATTTCCAATTTTTTCTTTGGAAAAGAGAGGAGTTTTTGGAGCTTCATGTGTTTCATAATGCAGAGAAAGAATATATGAAATATAAAAATTTTGGACATTATGATTACGAAGGCAATTTTCTATATAATTATCTTGATAAAGTATCGTATAATTGACCGATGTAATAATAGACCAAAATGTGTAACATAGTTGATTGCCTAATTCGCTAATGCTCTGTATAGTATTTAGTGAATCTAAAATACGATTTGGATTGAAGAATTTATTAAACTGGGAAGAAATTTCTTGATAAAGCTGATTAAATTTTTCCTCTCGAATAGAATATTGTATATCTACAGTTTTATGAACCCACGTTTCATAATCTTGTAGATTAATAGTATCCTGAAAGCCGAGTAGATGAATCCAATATTGAAGCAACTGTTGATATTTTACAATGATAGTATGTGGTGTTTTGCATGCTCGATTATATTTATTGCCATCAGCAAGTATGGTCAGCTTGCATGGTTTTTGTAAAAGATTTTGAACTATTTGGGTAAAGGTATGAAAGCGTATGAGTGTTTGAATTTCTGCAAGGTCTGGAAAATATCCACTATTTTTGATTGGAGAAAACGGCTTTCTTGAAAAAATTGGTATAAACATTTCGATTCTATTAAAATTTTGTATGCTCAAAATTATTTTTTCTTTCACTTGTTTTTTATTAATAAATATGGTTTTATTTCTAAAGAAACAAGAATCAAAGAAAGCTTCAGTTGCTATATCGATATTATTAATATATAGAAATTTTTTATTTTTTAATCTTTTAATAATTGAATCCTGTCGCCTTGTGAGTAAAAGTTTTGCATTTTGTAGGAGCTTATAAATAATTGAATTAAGAAAAAAATCAAACTTTATTGTTCTGCACACATAGTCAGAATGCAAGCTGTGTTGCAACAAATGGGTACTCGCGATGAGGCGATGCGATGAAGAAATTTGTGTTTTTGTGCTGTCCCGATAGTGCATGTTAAACCTCTTCTACAGATTCTATATTATAGCATAATAAGCGATATAAATAGTTAACGAACACAAAATTTGAATCTATGTATTCACCTCAAGTGTGCAATGCGTCTAGTGGGCGTAGATTTATTGCTACACCCAAATGAAGGGAAGGGTTAGCATTATGTTGTGTTTTGCTTGCACAAGATGAGATGATTGCGCTTGCAAAAGATTACCCAAACAAGCAATTTTTTGTTCAGGCAATCGACAGAGGAACACAACCGATTCGTTATGATTCTCTGATTGCCTTTTGCAAAAAGAATCCGCAATTTCGCCTAAGTTTGCAGACACATAAGATTCTTGAAATTCATTAGAATCTAAAGATTCGTAATTTGCTGAAGGCGCCGAATGTATTGCAAAAGATGATATACGACATCTTTAAGTGTATAGACTTCTTCACGAACATGAAAGAGAAGTTCGATGATTTTTTTGCGAATAATTTCGCTATAAGCTACAACTATTTTCCCAAATATTTCATTGAGACTTGTATAGATACAACTTAATGTAGCATTTTTATTTCCATATTGCAATCGATAGTATTCAATTCGATTGATAATATGTTGTATGGTTTTGTCAAGGTCTCTTTTTGCTACAGCAGTTTGCATTACCTCTCCCTTTGAATGTTGATTTGATAGTAGAAATTTTAAGAGCCTTGTTTGAAAATATTGTCAAGATTTTGCGAAATTGTCTTTGCAGATCTTCAAAAGGAGGTTTCTGACAGATTCGATTGCTACATATTCTAGCGAGCTCTCGTTACAACAAGATATTTTGGCTTTGTCTCAACATGGCAACTCATTCCCTGCCCATGCACAGGGAGGGGAAATCATGATGACGTTCAATCGGAGACGTGATTCCAAGCGCCTATGCTACAATCATGCGCACGACTAAGTCGCACCT
Organism: uncultured Helicobacter sp.; assembly: GCA_947177485.1. Lineage (GTDB taxonomy): Bacteria > Campylobacterota > Campylobacteria > Campylobacterales > Helicobacteraceae > NHYN01. Next base: position 48,903 of record CAMWUR010000001.1, on the reverse strand, counting down.
TAATTGCTAGAATCGTACAAGCAGCGCGAGGCTCGCACCCCCCTTGTTGTTGGGAACGATACAGCTTATAGTTTGTTGCTTGTTATGGATTCCAAGCCATTGTGCAAGTCCCCAACTCTGCATCGCAACACCAAGCGGGTCCATCGCAATCAACATCGCCTCGCCTAATATGCGCGAACCAAGCACGGTGCGTTGGTTTGCTTCAATCGCTAGAGAGCTGCGATAAAACAACTCGCCAAAGAGTGAACCAATGGCGGGCGTGATGACTAAATCTTGCCAACTTGGGATTTCGGCAAACGATTCGATGCCATATTCCCAAAAAAATGTCGAAGCGACAAAGCTAAAGAGCGCAGATTCTGCCCATGAATATCCCGCAACACGTGGCTGCATATAATACACAGCGCCCCAATAGGGGTGCGTGACCCAATTCAGAAACAAATCATCGCTATCGACAACAGGTCCGCTGCGTACGCGTTCTTTCCAGCGCTCGCCTAGCCCCGCGATGTCGCTTAATTCTTTTCTGTCCCAACCTGTGAAGCTTGATGGCAGGAGGTAGAAGATGCCCGTAACGACTAGCGAGCCAGCGAGCATGACCATTGTGCTGCCTAGCACATACGTTGCGCCCTTGTCGGGGATATAGGCAGGAACGGGATTTTGTTGTTCGTTTAAATCATAGAAACTTGGTGGCTCATGCGCTTGTGTTTGTGCATTGACAAGAGACAGAATCGCCCAAAAGGCGATGAGATATTTCCATTTTTTCACACGAGCCCCCGTTCAAAGAGTTCTTTGGTGTGGTAGCTGATGATGAGGTCTGCACCTGCGCGCTTGAAACCAATCATTGTTTCAACCAGAATCTTGTCATAATCGACAATGCCCGCTTCACCTGCGAGTTTGAGCATACTATACTCGCCACTGACATTATAAACTGCAAGCGGCAGAAGCGACTTTTCGCGAATATCACGTACAATGTCGAGATAGGCGAGTGCGGGCTTGACCATAAGAATATCGGCATGTTCGCTCTCATCGTTGAGGCTCTCAAGAATCGCTTCGTTGCGGTTGGCAGGATTTTGTTGGTAGCTTTTGCGGTCGCCGCTTTGCGGGCTTGATTGTGCCACATCGCGAAATGGTCCATAATAAGCGCTTGCAAATTTGGTTGAATAGCTCATGATAGGCAGGTTATAAAATCCATGTGTATTGAGCACATCACGCATTGCAGCAATCATGCCATCGAGCATGCCGCTTGGCGCGAGCATATCCACACCCGCGCGAGCAAGGCAGAGGCTTTGTTTTTGCAAAATCTCAAGCGTGAGGTCGTTGTCGAGGATTCCGCTCGAATCGAGGATTCCGCAATGCCCGTGGTCTGTATATTCACAAAAACATACATCAGCAATAATCAACAAATCCGCACCAAAGGCATTTTTGAGCTCGCGAATTGCGCGCGCGATGATGCCATTATCGCTGAATGCATCGCTGCCGATATTGTCTTTTGTTTTTGGGATTCCAAAGAGTAGAATCGAGTGAATGCCTAGCATCAACAAGCGCTTGCATTCTTCGAGTAGCGAATCGATACTAAGCTGGAACACATCAGGCATCGATGGGACAGGGTTGCGCAGGTTGCTGCCCTCGATGACAAAGAGGGGATAGATAAAATCGCGTTTATCAAGACGCGTTTGGGTAAGCGCTTCGCGCAACACGGGGTGAATGCGCAGTGGGCGGTAACGTTTCATGGAATCTCCTTTTTTATTTTAGGTTTCGTTGTTTCGAATCGCACCTTTGATGCGAAAAATATGATAACCTTCTTCATACGCATAAAGCAGCTGCAAGCCTTGCCGCTCAATCGTGTTTTTGATAATATAAAGCCCTAGACCCAATCCTTGTGATTGTGGATTCTTGTCGTTTTTGAAAAATGGCAGGAAGTATTCATCAATCGGGCGAGGGAAGGGCGGTGCAAGGTTTTTGATGGCGATTTGGTCGTCTTCGATATGAATGATGACTTTGCCATGTGTCTTATATTTGAGGGCATTGTCAATGAGGTTTTTGATTGCGAGGCAAAAGATGTTGAAATCGACATAGACATCGACAGAAACATCGGGGCAAACGATTGGAAAATCGCGCGTTGTTGTGTCGATGAGTAGGTTGTCAAACACGCGTTGCAGAATCTGTGCAAATGGGTAGGTATCTTTTGAGAGATGATAGTTATTTGAACTCATCTCTTCGATTTTAGCAAAATCATCAATCAAGAAATTGAGCCGTTTAAAAACCGAGATAAGCCTTTCTTTCTGGATTGTATTCTCAATCATTTCAGCCACGATTCTACCTTTGGTAATTGGTGTTTTGAGCTCATGCATAATCGCGCGCAAGAAGAGCTGGCGCGATTGATTGAGGGCTTCGATTTTGCGAATTGCATTGTCAAATTCGAGCGAGAGTTCACCGATTTCATCATTTTGGGCAACGATGCATGAGACGTTGATGTGGTCTTGGTCAAAATATTGCACGGCTTTGCGCAAACTGCGCAATGGAATGAGTGCTTTGATGATGAGAATATATAAAAATAACACGACACAGAATGCAACAAATGTGAGGATATATGAATTGTGCAATGATTCATGAAACGAATCGCGATAGAGTGTGATTTTTTGTGGGGTTTGAACGAGGATGTAGATAATATCGTTGTCATGCAAAAATTTTGCCGTAATGCCATTGAAATCAGGATTGAGCTCGGCAAGGAGGTCTTGTTGGATTTTTGGGTTGTTGACAATTTTAAAATTGAGTTCTTTGAGATATTCTTCAATCAAGGCAATATCGCCACCATAGCGAATGATTTGGTTGATTGTGATAATGAATTGATTGTATTTGCGTTGCAATTCGAGATGCTCGTTAGCACTTTGTGTTTGGATAGAATAGAATGAAAATGCGCCCAATCCCACAAGCGCAAAGGCAAACAGGATTGTAACCTTTGTGAATATGGAATTGTACCATTTCATTCCGACTATTTGTCTCCATTGTTCAATCGATAGCCAATGCCTCGCACGGAAATGATGAATTTAGGGCTTTTGGGGTCTGCTTCAATCTTAGATCGGAGTCGCCCGATGATAACATCGATACTTTTGTTGGAGCTTTCAGGATTGATAGATGGCGAGCTAAGAGAGATTTCTTCGCGCGAAATCGCTGCCCCATTGCGTTTGATGAGATGTGCAAGAATCTCATATTCAGCGCGTGTGAGGTCGAGGATCTCGCCACGATAAAGGATTTCTCGGCTGCCTTCGTGGAGTTCAAAGGGTTTGTGCGCAGCTGGCGGCATGTTTTTGGGCGTGCCATTATAGCGGCGCAAGACGCTGTAAATGCGGGCAATCAATTCTTTTGGGTCATAGGGTTTGGGGAGATAATCATCAGCACCAAACTCCAAGCCTTTGATTTTATCATTGGTGTCGTTTCGTGCCGATGAGATGATGATTGGAATATTCTTGTTTTTGGCGACTCTCTTGCACACTTCGAGCCCATCGAGGTTGGGAAGCGTTAAATCTAAAAGGAGGAGGTCAAAATGATGAGTATTCAAGGCACTCATACCCGTATAGGGCTCGTCATAGCTTGTTACAGAGATTCCGTGACTTTCGAGATATTCGCTCAAAATCGCTGCAAGTTCCAAGTCATCTTCTATCATTAGAATCTTTAGCATAAGGGTCCTTTCCATAGCACATTAAGGAGGAGGCTTCGGCAATTTCTTTCAAGAATCGGGTTGGTAGGGGTGTCAGAATGACAACTGCAGTCTCAATGCATGTCAAGGACCCATCTGCCTTAAAACGATTCAAATTTTAAAGAACAAAAGCTTCAAGCCAAGCTTTTAGCTTTTTGTTATGGAGCCATCTGTCTGTTTGTTGTGTGCAACTACATCAGCTACAAAAATGCAGAAAACACAAAACATCAAACAGGTTGACCAACAAGGCAGAGGGGGCGTTGGGGTTTTTTCGGGGGTGTTCCTCTGCCCTGTTTGGTCATAAAGAGGTTTGATTCTCTTATCTACACCTTTAGGTCTCCGTTCGGGTGAGATGAGCGAATTATAAAAGCACAAAGTAAACGTTAGGTAATCCAATGGTAACAAGTCTATTTTTTGCTTTCCAATCGCTCATCAATCAATGAAAGTTGCCACTCAAAAAAATTGAGAATCAAATCAATTTTTGCCTCTGCTGCGCGGTTGTTGGGTGATTGCATGCCTTCAAACATCACCAAGATTCGTTCGCGCAAACCTTCAAGGAATCGCCTATCACTATCAATGCTTTCATCAGAATGAGCCTCTTGTGAGCGCGTTGGGAGCTGCTGTGCTTCGTCTCGATTCATGCTTTCTTGTGCCATTGGCATGAGTGGCGGCTCTTTTTTGATCATCGATTCGAGCACTTCGTTGGCGTCTAGCTCCACACTCGAAAGGTTGTGCAACCGCGGTGGTTCGATATGTCGATTTTCGTTTGGTGTTTCGTCAATCTCCCCAATCTCTTCTGCCTTAATCACGTTGCTAGGTGCGTCTTCTTGCATTTCTGCAAGTGTTGAGAGTATCGCTTCTTTTAGTTCCATAGTTTCACTAACCACCTTTCAAACTCGTTAAATTCCACTTCTGTGTCCATTTTGATAAAAAAATCTTTCATTTCTTCATTCACATTTTTGAACTCTTGGCGAATGCCCGAAAGCCGCCGAATTGCGATTTTTGCTTCTTGATTGTTCGCGTCTCGTTTGAGAACGTCTTTGTAAATCTCGAGCGCTTCATTTTTACGCCCTTGCAGCTCATAGATTGAGGCGAGCGTGACCGTTGTTGGTGCTTTAGCACTCATCTATTCTCCTTTTGAGACAAGGTCGGCAATCAAGCTTCCCATATCGTCAGTCGAGCAAAGATTTTTTGCCCCAAAAGATGCAATATCTGGTGTGCGATAGCCTTGTTTGAGTGCTTTGATGATTGCGTTTTCAATCGATTTCGCGGCTTCTTCTTGTTTGAAAGAATGCCGCAACATCATCGCCGCGCTTGCGATTGTCGCGATGGGGTTAGCGATTCCTTGTTTGGCAATATCAGGTGCAGAACCATGAATGGGCTCGTAGAGCGCCACTTGGCTACCGAGCGAGGCAGAGGGCAAAAGCCCAATCGAACCGCTCAACATGCTTGCTTCATCGCTCAAAATATCGCCAAACAGATTGCCTGTTACAATCACATCGAATTGTTTGGGATTGCGGATAAGCTGCATTGCGGCGTTGTCGACATACATGTGTGTGAGGCTCACATCGGGATATTCTTTTGCAAGCGCATTGACTTCTTCGCGCCACATTTGGCTCACTTCGAGCACATTTGCTTTGTCAATACTGCACACACGTTTTTTGCGTCCCATTGCAATTTCAAAAGCAACCTTTGCCACGCGCCGCACTTCTTCACGTGTATAAATCATTGTATTCAAAGCCTTATTTTCTTCTTTAACGCGTGGTTGTCCGAAATAGATTCCGCCTGTGAGCTCGCGCACGACCATGATGTCTGTGCCGCGAATCACTTCGGGTTTAAGCGTGCTTGCGTCAATGAGTTCGTCATAGACGACAGCAGGACGTAGATTAGCATACACATCAAGCGCCTTGCGTAAGCCCAAAAGCCCAGCTTCCGGACGCAAATGCGATTCCAAAGAATCCCATTTCTCGCCTCCAACAGCGCCGAGCAGAATCGCTTGAGATTGCATGCAACCTTTGAGTGTTTCATCGGGCAGCGGCACGCCAACGCGGTCAATTGCTGCTCCACCCAAAAGGTAGTCATGGTAGTCTAAGGTAAAATGGTGTGCATACGACACAGCGTCTAGCACTTTTTTGGCTTCATCAATGACTTCTGGACCGATTCCATCGCCTTTGATAATGGCTACTTTATAATGGGACATCAATGTTCTCCTAGTGTTTTTTTAGCATATTCAATCAGTCCGCCCGCTTGCAAGAGTTCGTTCATAAAAGGTGGCATGGGCGTGAAAGTGTAGGTTTTTTGTTGCGTGAGATTGCTGATTGTGCCTTTTTGCATGTCGATTGTGAGTGTGTCGCCTTCGTTAATTTCGTCCGCTTGAGGGAGTTCTAAAATCAAAAAGCCTGTGTTGAAAGCGTTGCGATAGAAAATGCGTGCAAAGCCTTTGGCAATCACACAACGTATTCCTGCCGCTTTGAGTGCCACAGGTGCATGTTCGCGGCTGCTGCCACAGCCAAAATTCTCGCCCGCAACGATGATGTCGCCCGCGCTGATGAGCTGCACAAAATCGGGGCGCGCATCTTCCATGATGTGCTGCGCTAAAAACGTTGGGTCGCTTGTGTTGAGATAGCGAGCAGCAATAATCACATCAGTGTCGATATTGTCGCCAAATTTCCAAGCTTTTGATTGCATGCCTATCCTTTTTTGTTGCGATTCTAGTCTATCGTGCCTTAATCTTTATTAAGTCTGCTAGCAAGTGCAATCGGGCATGCGATTTCGCCAATTTTTAAGGTTATTCAAAGCATTTTAGGATAGATTCGTCGGCATTTAGAACAAAAAAGGAGAAAGAAATGACATGCCCATTTCCTAATGGAGTGTATCTTGACAATAATGCAACCACGCAGCTTTCGGAGCAGGCGCATGCGGACATGGAGATTTTTTTGGAACGCAAATATGGCAATCCCAATTCGCTGCATAAATTTGGCACAGAAACGCACACAGCGCTAAGCAAGGCGCTCGATGAAATCTATGTTGCTCTCAATGCAAGCGACAAAGATGATGTCATCATCACATCATGTGCAACCGAGAGCAATAATTGGGTGCTCAAAGGCGTGTATTTCGACCTTTTGCGGCATGGGCAAAAGAATCATATCATCACGACACAAGTCGAGCACCCCGCGATTCGCTCCACCTGTGAGTTTCTCGAAGAGCTTGGTGTGCAAGTAACCTATCTTGCCCCCAACAAGAACGGAATCATCAACGTTGAGCAGGTGCGCGAGGCGATGACGGAGCAAACGGGGCTTGTTTCGATTATGTGGGCGAACAACGAAACGGGGCTCATTCACCCGATTGAGCAAATCGGTGCGCTTTGTCGTTCGCATGGGATTTTATTCCATACAGACGCCGTGCAGGCGATTGGCAAAATCCCCGTTGATGTGCAAAAGGCGCAGGTGGATTTTCTGTCGTTTTCGGCGCACAAATTCCATGGACCAAAAGGCATTGGTGGGCTGTATATCCGTGAGGGAATCCCGCTCACGCCGCTCTTGCATGGTGGCGAACACATGCATGGCAGACGCAGCGGCACGCTCAATGTGCCCTATATTGTTGCAATGGGTACGGCGATTCGCGAGGCTGTCGAGGCGCTGGAGTTTGAAAACACAGAGGTGCGCAGATTGCGTGACAAGCTCGAAGATGCGCTGTTGCAAATCAAGGATATTTTGGTTGTGGGCGAGCGCAGTTTGCGTGTTCCAAATACGATTCTATGCAGTATTCGTGGAATCGAGGGCGAGTCGATGTTGTGGGACTTGAACAAAGCTGGAATCGCGGCTTCGACAGGTAGCGCATGTGCGTCTGAAACGCTCGAGGCAAATCCTGTGATGGTTGCCATTGGCGCGGACAAAGAGCTTGCGCACACGGCTGTGCGATTTTCATTGTCGCGCTACAATACCGAAGAAGAGATTGATTACACCATCGATGTGATTCGCCGTTCAATCGAACGTTTGCGCAAAATCTCAAGTACCTATACCTATGTCGCCTAATCAATAATAAACTCGACATAAATAAAGCCCATTGGGTGGCGCGAGATTGCATGTATAGCGCTTGGTTGCTGCAAGCTGTTGTTGCAATTGCGCAAACGTAAGCTGCTCGCTATCGAGCAGCAAGAGTGCTTGGGTGATGAAGCGGATTTGTGAATGCAGGAATCCGCGCGCTAAAAAGCTCAAGACAAAGCAATGATGCCACCAAAATGCGCGCGTTTTGTATATGCTTTGAATCGTGCCTTTCTCATTTTGTTTGGCAAAAAACGTGAAATCATGGATTCCTTCAAAGATTTTGATTGCATGCGCAATGCGTTCCGAATCGCGCACATTGTGGAAATGCACATAGCGACTTTGGAATACATTGGGCTCGTGTGGCGCGATGATGTAGCGATAGAGCCGTGCTTTTGCGCAAAAGCGCGTGTGGAAGCTGCTTGGCGCAATGTGCAGCGACACAATGCAGATATGTGGCAGAAGGTGTTTGTTGAGTTGTCCGCGCAATGTTTCGAGGCTTTTGGGCGCGTAGGGTAGGGGGATTGAGACAACATTACGCAATGCATGTACGCCCCTATCGGTGCGCGAGGCGCAAAGAATCTGACCAAACAGCCCGCAACATGCAAAGGCATTGCGCAGGCTGCCAAGCACAGAAGGGCGGTCTGGCTGAAATTGTGAGCCATAAAATGCACTACCATCATAGGCGATTGTGGCAACCAAGAGTTTAGAAAAATTTTGCAATTTTTCTCCGATAGAGCGCGTATGAACCGCATGTCCATAGCAAAAGCATGGGAGCAATCCCGGCAATGGGGAAATATGTTGCAACCACATGCACGCAGCCATAGAAGATTCCGATGATTCCAATCACGAAGACATAAGTATAGGAATGCGCGAAACGTGGATGCATGATTCCAAGTAGCGGAATGAGCGCGAGCGAAATCAGCGGAAAGAGTGAAACGAGTAGATAGGTTGAGAAATTGCGCAGTACTTTTTTGCCTTCATTTTTACGCATGTGGCTTTCATTGTCGATGACTTCAAGCGTTGCATCGCTGATTTTCTTCCAATATTCGATGAAATTGAGATGACCTGATTCGGCGCTGAAAGCGATTCGGTTGATGATTTTTTCATAATCAATCTTACCGATATGGCTAAGATTATTGAGAAACACATTCCCCTTGAAAATAAGAATCTCGAGCGCATTATGATTGCTTTGTAGTTCGATTTGGTCGGCAATGATGAATGTTTCTTGTTGCAGGCTATTGTTGGAAAAAAGCACAACGTCTTTATAGCTTTCCCCGTCTTTTTCACCGATATAGACAAGCCAAGAACCGAGTTTTTGTGCGAAATCTGTGGCTTCGAGATTGAGATTAAGATTCTGCTTTTTTTGGTTGAGAAACGAGCGATAGAGTTCGTTTGATGTTGGAATCAGCACAAACGAAAACAAGAGCAAAATCATCGAGAGCAAAAAGCACAGCGGCGCGAAGATTGTAAACAAGGAACGTGGCGCAAAGCCAAGCGAAAAGAGCACAGGCAGTTCGTATTCTTTGGATAGATTTGCAAGCGTTGCCACAGACGCCACGAAGAAGGTAACGGGCAAGACAAAAAAGAGCATAATGGGTAGGGAATAGAAATAGAGCAAGAAAAATTCAACAAAATTCATTTTGATAATGAATGTTACGGTTGCGATTCGAATGAGCAGAATCACTGATGAGATAAAAAAGAGGATAAAGAAAATCGAAAAAAAGATTTGCGCAAGATGCAGCAGGATATAACGATGCGTGGTTGTCATCTAGGGAATCCAAAACAAGACCATGAAAGTCGCGATGCTCAAAAATGGGATAAAGGCTATACGTTGTCGTTGCACAGAAAGCAGCGAAAGTAGCGCCATGCTTGAGGCAAGAAAGAGTGCGAGATAGTTGTATTGCGAGCCCAAGATTGCTGAAGAAAGCGCGATTGCAACAATGTCTCCATCACCAATACTTTTGCGTCCTGTGAAGGAGTAGAGCACGACAGAAAGCAGCGCAATAGCACCGACGACATCAAGGCTATGGAGGATTGCATAGATAGAATCGATATAGAGCAGGTAGAAATAAGCGAGGATAAGCCCACAAAAAAGCAACATGCCCGAGACATGTTCGTATTGCCAATCCATTGCCGATGCGGCAAGCATGACGGCAAAAAGCATGAGCAAGATGACATATTCGCTGCTGAATCCAAAGCGCCAGAACAATGCGAGAGAAATGCTCATGCCAAAGAATTCGAGAATGGGATAGAGTGGCGAAATATTTTGGTGGCAAAAGGCGCATTTTCCGCGCAAAAAAGCAAAAGAAAGCAGTGGAACGAGATGATAGAAACACAGCTGTGTGCCACATGTAACACAATGTGATCGTGTGAATAGGCTTTGAGATTGTGGGATACGTACAAATAGCACAGCGACAAATGAACCCATGCATAGCCCAATCATACCAACAAAAAGCCAGTCCATTCCCCGCACACTCCGCCGTGAATTTACGAGAATTCTAGCACAAACAAACTAATGCTGACTTTGGTATAATACCCCAAATCTAAAGGAATGAAATGCAAACAATACCCGTTGGAGTTATCGGAGTGAGCGGCTATACGGGCTTAGAGCTCATCAAGATTCTGCTTGCGCACCCGATTTTTACGCTTGCATATTGTGCAGGAAGTGAAAACTGCGAGGATATATCGAGTCTGCACAAGAGTTTGGCAGGAATCTGCAAAGAGCCTGTGCATGTGGCAAACATGCGCGAGGCGCGGGAATGCTGCGAGCTCGTGTTTCTTGCATTGCCGCACAAAAAGGCGATGGAATGCGCCAAAGAAGCACTTGCATTGGGGCTGAAGGTTGTCGATTTATCGGCAGATTATCGCCTACGTGCTCAAACGTATGAGCAGCACTACACCGAGCATATCGACACAGAGAATCTTGAGCATGCTGTCTATGGGCTTGTCGAATGGCAGCGCTCGCTTGTGCGCAAGGCGCGCCTTGTTGCAAATCCGGGTTGCTATCCCACAGCATCTTTGCTTGGGATTCTGCCCTTTGCGCCCTATATCGACCCACAAAGCTCGGTGTGTATTGACGCAAAGAGTGGCACAAGCGGCGCGGGCAAAAATTTGAGCAACAACACGCATTTTGCGACTATCAACGAGAATCTCTTTGCATACTCGCCGCTTGCGCATCGCCACGAGCCCGAGATTGCCGAGAAGCTCGAGCTTTTTGGCAAATGCAGCGCGCCTGTGCGCTTTATCCCTCATCTTGTTCCGCTTACGCGCGGAATGCTTGTTTCGGCATTTGTGCGGCTGCTTGCGCCCATCGATGTAGAATCGATTCTGCGCGATTGCTACCGCGGCGAGAAATTTATCCGCATTCGCAAAGAACCTGTGCGCATTAAAGATGTTGCGGGCACGCATTTTTGCGATATTTTTGTGCATCAAAAGGGCAAGGATTTGTGGGTGAATACCACAATTGACAATCTATTGCGCGGGGCGAGTTCGCAAGCGGTGGCAAATGCGAATCTGATGTGCGGGCTAGACGATACTTTGGGCTTGCCAATGGTTGCGTATGTTCCATAATATCGGCGAGATTGGAACACGGCTTATCTGCATTGCCGATTGTCATCAGAATCATACAAACAACGGATTCGAGCTTGCGCTCGCATTTGTCGAACGCGAGATAGAGCGGGGTGTGCCCTTTGTGCTTGTTTTGCTCGGCGATATTTTTGATATGCTTTTTGGTGGTGTGCCTTATAGCATTGCGCCGCACAAGGCACATATTGCGCGACTTGAAAATATCGCAGCACAACGCAAGGTGTTGTATTTTGAGGGCAATCATGATTTCAATCTTGCGCCCATTTTTCAGAATGTCCAGGTCTTTGCGCGCGCTGTACAGCCCGTTTTTGCCACGATTGGCGGCGTCCCTGTGTCGTTTGCGCATGGCGATGTCGCGATGCCCTTGCGCTACAATCTCTATACGGCAATCATACGAAATCCTTATTTATTGCGTTTTTTGGGCGCAATCGATGTGTGTTTGGGCGGTCGAATCTTCGCGATTGTACGCAGTGTTTTGTGCAAACATGGCTTGCAGAGTTATGTAGGTTATAAGGAGCAGATTTTTTCGCACAAAAAGCAGTTCTATGCGCCATTGCCATGTCAATATGCTATCGAAGGGCATTTTCATCTTGGCGAGATTGCAGCAATGGACGAAAACACAAGGTTTTATATCGCGCTTTATGCTTTTTCTTGCATTTCTCACGCTTTTATTGTAGAATCATTCCAGCATATCGTATCAATCTATTGCCCAATCATATAAGGAGTTTTCGTGTCTGTAAGCAGCAAAAATGACGGATTGCAGGTCGGTAGCAATGAAATGGAGCTTGTCGATTTCCGTATTATGAAACTCGAAAATGGCAAGGTCTATGAAGGGGTGTATGGTATCAATGTCGCGAAAGTCAATGAGATTACGCGTTTGCCAAAGCTTGTGGAGTTACCCGGTGCACCAGATTTTGTCGAGGGTGTCCATGATTTGCGTGGGACAGTGATTCCCGTGATTAATCTTGCGAAGTGGATGGGGATTGAGGTCCCTAAGAATAATTATAAAATCAAGCCACGTATTATCATTACTGAATTTAATAACGTTTTGATTGGTTTTGTTGTGCATCGTGCAAAGCGGATTCGGCGCATTAGTTGGAAAGACATTGAACCCGCACATTTTAGCTCGAACTATGGCAATGTCGACCGCAACAAAATCACAGGTACGACGCGGATTGAAAACGACCAGGTGCTGCTCATTCTCGACCTCGAAAGTATTGTGCAAGAACTCGGATTTTATAAACCCGATGTCGAAGGCACGATTGAATCGAGGCGATTCGATGGACTCGCTCTTATCCTCGATGATAGCGCTGTTGCGCGCAAAATTGTGCGCGAAATTCTCGAAAAAATGGGATTTACGGTTATTGAGGCAATTGATGGAGAAAGCGGGATTGAGCGGCTTAATGGACTTTATGAAGCCTATGGCGACCGACTCTCGCATGAGCTCAAAGTCATCATTTCGGATATTGAAATGCCCCAAATGGACGGATTCCACTTTGCAACAAAAGTCAAAGAAGATAAACGTTTCGCGGGTATTCCACTGATTTTCAACTCATCGATTAGTGACAAATACAGCGCCGAACGAGGTAAGGCAGCAGGTGGTGAAGCCTATCTCGTTAAATACGATGCCAACTCATTCTATGAAGTCATCTCACGTGTCGTGGGCAAAGAAAACAACTGATAAAGGGGAAACGCATGGATGAAATGCAAGAAATACTCGAAGACTTTTTGATTGAAGCCTTTGAAATGATTGAGCAGCTCGACCAAGATTTGGTTGAGCTCGAAAGCAACCCGGGAGATTTGGAGCTTCTTAATAAAATCTTCCGCGTGGCGCACACGATTAAGGGTTCGGGCTCATTTTTGAATTTTAATGTTCTCACGCATCTGACGCACCACATGGAAGATGTGCTCAATAAAGCGCGGCATGGGGATTTGAGCCTCACGCCCGACATCATGGACGTTGTCCTCGAATCGATCGACCTTATGAAAGCATTGCTTGCAGCAATCCGCGATACGGGTAGTGATGCGAACACGGGGCTTGAGCTTGAAGGCGTTGTACAGCGGCTTGATGCGATTTCAAATGGTGGTGTTGCCCCAGCCGCCGCTGCCCCTGCTCCAGAGGCTGCTGCCCCAGCTCCAGCGCCCGAGCCGGCACCTGCTCCTGCAGCCGAAGAGCCCGAGCCAGACTATGCAAATATGAGCCCAGAAGAGGTCGAGGCAGAGATTGAGCGACTGCTCAAGAAACGACAAGAAGAAGATAAGGCAAAGCGCGATGCAAAACGTGCTGCAGGCACACTCGAAGAAGTGCAGCTGCCCACAGCTCCAACAGACGAAGCACCCGCTGCTGCATCCGCGCCCAAGCCAGCAGCACCCGCTGCCCCTGCGGCTCCCGCCGCTCCAAAGCCTGCTGCCCCTGCTGCTAAACCAGCAGCCGCCAAGCCCGCTGCCCCTCGTGCAGGTGGTGCTGCAGACCAGAAAGCCCCTGCCACAGCAATGGAGCAAACCATTCGTGTCGATGTCAAGCGGCTTGACCATTTGATGACATTGATTGGGGAGCTCGTTTTGGGCAAAAACCGCTTGCTCAAAATCTATAACGATGTCGAGGAACGTTATGAGGGCGAGAAATTCTTAGAGGAGCTCAATCAAGTTGTTTCTGCCGTTTCTGTTGTAACAACCGATTTGCAGCTTGCTGTGATGAAAACGCGTATGATTCCTGTGGGCAAAGTCTTCAATAAATTCCCACGCATGGTGCGTGACCTTTCGCGCGAACTCAATAAAAACATCGAGCTTGAGATTAGCGGTGAGGAAACCGAGCTTGACAAGTCGATTGTCGAAGAAATCGGCGACCCGCTTGTGCATATTATCCGCAACTCATGCGACCATGGTGTTGAAATGCCCGAGGACCGCGTCAAAGTGGGTAAACCCGAAGGTGGGATTATCAAGCTCAAAGCCTACAACGAGGGCAACCATATCGTGATTGAAGTCGCCGATGACGGCAAAGGGCTCAATGCCGATGCGCTCAAACAAAAAGGAATCGAAAAAGGCGTGATTAGCGAACGTGAAGCGGATTCGATGACAGACAAAGAGGCGTATGGAATCATCTTCAAGGCAGGCTTCTCGACCGCTCAAAAAGTCAGCAACATTTCAGGGCGCGGCGTGGGAATGGACGTTGTGAAGACCAATATTGAAAAGCTCAACGGAATCATCGACGTCGACAGCGAGTTTGGCAAGGGTATGACGCTCAAGCTCAAGATTCCACTTACGCTCGCGATTATCCAAGCATTGCTCGTGATTGTGCAAGAAGAATGCTATGCGATTCCGCTCGCATCCGTCCTCGAGACCGTGCGTGTGGGACAAGATGAGATCTATTCAGTCGAGGGCAAGAGCGTTTTGCGCTTGCGCAACGAAGTCGTCTCGCTCGTGCGCTTGGGCGATATTTTTGGTGTAGATAGTGTCTTTCAAAACACCGAAGAAGCCTATGTCGTGGTTATTGGGCTTGCCGAAAACAAAATCGGCGTGATTGTTGATTTCCTTGTGGGGCAAGAAGAGATTGTGATTAAATCGCTTGGCTATTATTTGAGCGGCACAGAGGGAATCGCAGGAGCGACTGTGCGCGGAGATGGAAAGATTACCTTGATTGTCGATGTTGCAGCGATGATGAATATGGCAAAACATATCAAAGTCAATGTTGCCCAAAAAGCGCAAGAATCGATTGCCACAGCAAAACAAAAAACATCGCCATCAGATTATACTGTGCTGATTGTTGATGATAGCAAAGTCGACCGCACGATTATGCAAAAAGCCTTGCACCCACTTGGAATCAATGTTATTGAGGCTGTCGATGGATTGCAAGCACTTGAGATTATCAAGGCAGGCGATAGACAATTTGATGCCGTGCTCGTGGATATTGAAATGCCTAAAATGGACGGCTATACGCTCGCGTCTGAAATTCGTAAATATAACAAATTCAAAGCGCTTCCGCTTATCGCCGTTACGAGCCGAACGAGCAAAACAGACCGCATGCGCGGCGTAGAAGCGGGCATGACAGAATACATCACGAAGCCTTATTCACAAGAATATTTAATGAATGTTGTCAAGCGCAACATTAACCTCACAGTGGAGATAGAACAAGCATGAACGACCAAATCAAAGAAGTTCTAAAACAACAACAAAGCAAGGCAGACGAGAAGCTTGCCCCAACCGAATCCGAACGCATGGTTGTGGGCTTTATGGTGGGTGAGGAAGAATTTGCTGTGCCCATTTTGAGCATTAAGGAAATCATCAAACCCATCGAATTTACCCGCGTGCCCGGCGTCCCTGCCTATGTTATGGGCGTTTTCAATCTTCGCGGGACGGTGATTCCGCTCATCAATTTGCGCCTCAAGTTTGGCTTGCCTCCCGAGCGCCAGAATGAAGACACGCGCTATATCGTGATGAACGAAAATGACCAAATTCTTGGTTTTCTTGTCGATAGGCTCACAGAATCTGTGCGCTTCAAAGAAAGCAACATCGACCCTGCGCCCGAGACGATTCAAGAAGGCGAGAATATCATCTATGGTGTGGGCAAAAAAGACGACAGAATCATCACAATCCTCAAAACCGAAGGGTTGCTCAAGCGCTCATTCTAGGGGTAGTAGCGATGGCACGTTTAGCCGTGTTTGATTTCGATTCGACACTAATGGACGGCGAGACGATTGACTTTTTGGCGCATGCGCATGGTGTTGGTGATGAGGTTGCGCACATCACAAAGAGAGCTATGCAAGGCGAGCTTGACTTTTTTGAGAGTTTGCAACATCGCGTGAGTCTGCTTGCGGGCTTGCCTTTGGCGCGTGCGCAGCACATTTGTGAGAATCTGCCGCTTATGCATGGCGCGGCTCAACTCATCGCATGGCTCAAAGCGAATGGATATGTCGTTGTCGTGTTTAGCGGTGGATTCCACCTCGCGACAGGCTTTGCGCAAAGCAAGCTCGGGTTTGATGCTGCGTTTGCAAACACGCTCCACCACAAAGACGATATTTTGAGCGGCAAAGTGGGTGGCGAGATGATGTTTTCGCATTCAAAGGGCGACATGTTGCTTCGCTTACGCTCACTTTTAGGTGTCGATTCTGATTCCACAATTGTCGTGGGCGATGGCGCGAACGACCTTTCGATGTTCGCGCATGCGACTCATCGTGTCGCATTTTGTGCTAAACCTGTCTTAAAAGAAAAAGCGACCCTTTGTGTCGATTCTAAAGATTTGCGCATGCTCATTCCTTATTTACAAAACCTAGAATGATGAAGTTTTCGTTCTCTCCTCTTATTTTGCTCATAAGCAAATCACAATCCTTTAGAGGAGGCACAATGAGATTGGTTCTATTTTTATTCTTGGCGGCGAGCGCGTGGGCTGGTTTGTTTGAAGATTTTTTGCATGCAACGCGGCTCACGCAATTTTCTGTCAATGTTTTGCGTGATGAGCAACGCAATTTCGAGCTGTTTGCTCGCGAGATTGAGCATTTTTCATGTCTTAGCAATGAGGGCAAGAAAGAGGCGATTGCACAGCTTGGTGTGCTGCAAGAATGGATTCAGAACAATACAACAGAGATTGAGGACAATCTCCAAAACTATATGCGGCAATATTTGCGTTCGACATTGAGCAATGTGGAGATGCAAAGTATTCTTGAAATTTTGGACAATTCTGCCTATGGCAAACGTCTACGTGCACACATGCAACAATACAATCTTGATATTCTCAATCTCCCTTTCGAGACATCGCCTGCGTTCTACCCGAGCGCCAAAGAGGAGCGAGACATCGCGCCAGAAAAGTTGAATACATTTTTAAAATTTATATCTTTTGAGACAAAGCGACAGATTCTACTAGGCAACAAAGCCTATCGCAAAGATTTGCAGCAAGGAATCCAAAAACTACAAGAGATTTTTATCAAAGAAGGTTGCGCGATTGAATAGTTGGTGGGTCCTGTAGGATTTGAACCTACGACCAATCGGTTATGAGCCGACTGCTCTAACCACTGAGCTAAGGACCCTTACGATGCACAAAGTGCGGGGCATTATACACAAAATTAAATTTAAAAGCAAGCAGGCTTTCGATGATTCCAAAGAGAACCATAAACGTTACAAAGCTGCTCCCACCATAGCTAAAAAGTGGCAGCGGAATCCCAACCACAGGTAGCAGCCCAACGACCATTGCGATGTTGACTGCTGTGTAGATGAATAACATCAGCCCCACGCTCAATGCGACACATTTAAGCAGATAGTCTTTTGGGTCATTCAGCGCGATAGAGAGGATATAGAGTATGAGCAGCAGATAGAGGATAAGCAGCCCAATCGAGCCCCAAAAGCCAAAACGTTCGGCAAAATAGGCAAAGATAAAATCGCTCGTGGCAATGGGTAAAAATTTGAGCTGTGCCTGCGTGGCTTCACTCTTGGTTTTACCACTATATCCGCCCGAACCAATCGCAATCAAGGATTGTTTGATTTGATAGGCGGGCTCCTCTTTGAGAAACTCCATGACGCGTTTGCGTTGGTAGTCTTTGATGAGCGGACTTGTGTAGAGAATCGGAGCAAGTAGGGCAAACATAGCAATAATAGTCAGCCAGATTTTGTAATGCACACCGATGAGAAAAAGCGCCCCGAAGCAAATAACAAGCACGGCAATCGTTGTACCCAAGTCGGGTTGCATCAGAATGAGTGCGGCAGGTAGCATGATATAGAGGCTTAGTATGAGAAACTTACGCAATCGATAGCCGCCTTTGGGCGGAGGGTCTTGTGCGATTTTATAGGCAAGCATCAAAATGAGCGCGGGTTTGATGATTTCCGAAGGCTGGAGCGTGAAATGGATAAGTGGCAGCTCGAGCCAACGTTGCGCGCCCATGCCTCTATCCACACCTACCAAATCAGTCAGCACCAAGAGCCCGATTCCAAACCAATAGAATCCGGGAATGAGCCAGATAAAGCTGCGAATGGGAAAAAGCGTAATGGCAGCGAACACGGCAATTCCGATAGAGGTGTAGATGAGATGTTTTTGTGAGAGTGTTTGGTTGATTTCAGCGATGAGGATTGCCGAAAGCACGATGAGTGGCAACACAAAAAGTGGCAAGATATAATCGATATGTGCAAGAACCTTGCGATTAAAAAGGCGCTCAAACACAGCTTGTCCTTATGTTGTCATGATTTGTGCCATTTCAAGTAGTCGGTGTGAGTAGCCCCATTCATTGTCATACCATGCCATGACTTTGAGCATATCGTCTGCGACAATGAATGTCAAATCTTCTGCCACAATGCAGCTGTGCGGGTCGTTGTAGAAATCGCTCGAGACGGCGTATTCGGAATCCACGCGCAAAATGCCCGCCAAATCACCGCTCGCATGCTCCCTAAACACCGCATTCACATTTTCGGCGCTCACGTTTTTCTTGAGCTGCACATTCAAATCGAGCATCGAGACATCAGGCACAGGCACGCGGACAGAATGCCCATGCAGCTTGTCTTTGAATTGTGGCAACACGTGGCATAGCGCCTTCGCCGCGCCTGTGGTCGTTGGAATGATATTTGCCGCCGCTGCACGTGAACGGCGAAAGTCGCTTCTATGCGCGGAATCGAGCAACTTTTGGTCGTTAGTATAGGAATGCACCGTGAGAATCGTGCCTTTTTCAACGCCAAAATAGCGGTCGAGCAGCATCGCAATGGGCGCGAGGCAATTGGTTGTGCAGCTTGCATTGCTGATAATAGGCTGCCCTGCATAGAGGTTGTCATTCACGCCGCGCACAAATGTTGGTGTGGAATCTGTCGCGGGCGCCGAGATAATGACGTTGCGCACGCCCTTGTCGATGTGGTGCTGCACTGATTTTGTATCGAGAAACAGCCCGCTGGATTCAATCACGACTTCCGCGCCAAAAGCGGCGAAGTTGGGAGAAGTGTTGGCGAGGATATAGGGAATCTTGCTATCGCCGATGACAAGGCATGCGCCATCGACGTGGACGTCCAAGCCGCCATGTACGCTATCAAAGCGCAGGCTATATGCGGCGGAATCAAGCGGCATGATGTCAGCAACAGCGACAATCTCAAACGCGGGATTTTGCGTTGCAATCCGCAATAAAGCGCGCCCAATGCGACCGCAACCATTGATAGCAATTTTGACTGCCATAACCTACCTCCTAATCATTTTCATTATAACAAAAAGCGGTTAAAAACTTTCACGTTGTTACCTAATAGAGTGCAAAGTCATAATATCCGACACTCAACATAAAGCGATGGTTTTGTGTCGTGAGCGACAGAGGGATATTCGAGCGAGGGTGTGCATAGCGATAAGAGGTTTCAATGCCAAATTTGTCGATGAGCGGCACAAACGCGCCTATTTCGATTGTTGCGCCATGCAGGCGGTATTGCCGTTCGGATTTCATGTCAAGCGGTAGGTTGCCAAGCTCATAACCCGCCTGCACAAAGGGCACGACAAAGCGCGTTACAAAGCCGCTTCCGACTTGGAGCGAGGCGCTGTATAGCCCGTTTTTGTAGTTCTCGCCCGCAGCGCCATCGAGCACGCCATAGAGGGTGAATGGGGCAGAAAACTTGACGCCACGTTTGATTCCAAAATACAGTCCATCGTGGTTTGTAGAATAGTTTCTGTCGCCTTTGTGGTGAAGAATCTGTCGAGTCGCACCGATATTAAAAGCACCAAATTGCGTTGTTTCGGCTAGGGCAGAGTTTGTTAGGTTGACGAGAAAAAGAATGAGAAATGTGCGTGCCATTGTATTGATTTTTATCCTTTTGGTTTTTGCTGATTATAGCGCGAAAAAGTTTTCGAATCGCGATTTGTCGGTGCAAAACAATGGCGATTGCTTGTTTCCGTGCCAGCCCCACTCAAAGTTATGCTATAATATCCCAAAAGAGGAGGAATTGCAGCATGTGTTTGTCGAGTTATTGGAGTTTGGGACTTTGATTGCATGCTGAATCTCCAAAATATCTTGATTTTAGCGCCACTTGCTGGCTATACAGATGTGCCTTTTCGCAGTGTTGTCAAAGACTTTGGCGCAGATTTGACCGTGAGCGAGATGATTAGCTCGCATGCGCTCGCGTTCAAGAACGTACGCACGCAAAAAATGCTCGAAAAAGCCCCAAACGAAACGCCATACAGCGTGCAGGTGAGTGGCAGCACACCGCAGATTATGGTGCGCGCTATCGAGCGGCTCAATCTCGAGAAGGGAATCGACATTGTGGATTTCAATTGTGGTTGTCCTGCCCCAAAGGTTGCTAATCATGGCAATGGCAGTGCGCTTTTGAAAGATTTAAATCTACTTGTTGCGATGTTGCGCTTGATTAAGGAACATAGCAACGCGCCCCATACGAGCGTTAAGGTGCGGATTGGATTTGACCGCAAGATTCCCGAAGAAATTGCTCATGCCCTGAATGATACCGATGTTGATTTTGTGGTTGTGCATGGGCGCACACGTGCCGATGGATATAAAAAAGACAAAATCGATTACGATTCGATTGCCCGCATGAAAAAAATCCTGAAAAAGCCGATTATTGCCAATGGTGAGATTGATTGCCCGAAAAAGGCAAATGAGGTGCGCGAGCAAACAGGTGCTGATGGGCTGATGATTGGGCGAGCAGCGCTACAAGCGCCGTGGATTTTTACGATGATTAAAAATGACGTAGAGATTAGCGGTGAGCAAGAAGTTGCCTTGCGCTATCAGATTGCGCACAAACATCTCGAAAAGATGGTGGATTTCTATGGACAACGAGGCGTGATTATCTATCGTAAAAATTTGCATAATTATGCTAAAGGCTTGCAGGGTGCTAGCGAATTTCGTTGCAAGGTGAATCGTATCGAGGATTTTAACGAAATGCGAGCAGCGATTGAGGAGTTTTTTGCTCCGCTTTTACAAAACATTAAGGAAATGCAATGGTTCAAGTCATCAATTTAAACATGCATTATAGTACAAAAAAACTCTTTGAGAATGTGAATCTCAAATTAGATGCGCATAAGCGCTATGGATTGATTGGTGCAAATGGCGCAGGAAAGAGTACGTTTTTGAAGATTCTAAGTGGCGAAATCGAAGCGACTAGCGGCGAGATTGTGTTTCAGCCCGGTTCGCGTCTTGGCGTTTTGGGGCAAGACCAATTTGCATTTGAAGATTTTAGCCTCAAAGACGCCGTGCTTTATGGCAACAAGCGGCTTTATGATGCACTGAAAGAAAAAGAACATCTTTATGAAACTGCTGATTTAAATGATGAAAAAGTTAATGAACGTTTGGGCGAGCTTGAGATTGTTTGTGCCGAAGAAGACCCAACGTATGAATATGATGTCATCATTGAAAAGCTGCTCGAAGATTTAGGCTTTGATTCAACGCTCCATGATGAAAAAATGCGCACACTCACAGGCGGCGATAAATTTAAGATTTTGCTTGCCCAAGTGTTGTTTCCAAACCCTGATATTCTTTTTTTAGACGAACCAACGAACAATCTCGACTTGAAAACGATTAGCTATCTCGAGGACCGATTGATTGCCCATGAAGGAACAATGGTTGTGATTAGCCATGATAGACATTTTTTAAATAGCGTCTGCACACACATTCTTGATTTGGACTTTCGACAAGTGCGCGAGTTTAGTGGCAATTATGATGATTGGTATATCGCTTCAACTTTGATTGCTAAACAACGTGAAATGGAACGTAACAAAAAGCTAAAAGAAAAAGAAGAGCTTGAAAATTTTATCGCGCGTTTTTCAGCAAATGCATCAAAGGCGCGTCAGGCAACAAGCCGACAAAAACAACTTGACAAACTCGACATTCAAGCGCTCGAGGTTTCAAGTCGCCGAGACCCGAGTATTGTTTTTAAACCCAATCGTTCCATTGGTAATGAAGCGCTGAAGGTAGAGGATTTGAATTTTGCCTATGGTGATGTATCGATTCTAAAAAAACTCAATCTCACAATCTTGCCCGGAGATAAAATTGCTTTGATTGGACGCAATGGAATTGGTAAAAGTACGTTTTGTAAATTGATTTGTGAAGAAATGCCGCCCCAAAATGGCAATATTCAATGGGGAGCAACGATTGAACGTAGCTATTTTCCACAGAATGCAACCGAGATTGTACATGGCAAAGAAAGTCTCTATGAATGGTTACGTGGATTTGACAAGAAAAAAGAAAGTGGCGAGATTCGCAATGCGCTTGGGCGCATGCTTTTTAGCGGTGAAGAGCAAGAAAAAAGCGTAGAATCTTTGAGTGGTGGCGAAAAGCATCGTATGCTTCTAAGTAAAATCATGCTTGAAGGTGGTAATTTTCTTGTCCTCGATGAACCCACCAATCATCTTGACCTCGAGGCAATTATTGCGCTTGGTGAGGCTCTTTATCGTTTTCAGGGTAATGTGATTTGTGTGAGCCATGATAGAGAGTTGATTGACGCGTTTGCAAATCGTATTATTGAGATGAAAGAGAATAATGAAGTGATTGATTTTCGAGGAAGCTATGAAGAATATTTGGAATCTCAAAAAGCATAAGGAGCAATGATGTTAGATGTACGCCAAGCCTATTTGGATTTTTTTCAACAAAAAGGACATAAAATTTATGAATCTATGCCGCTTGTTCCTGATGATGCAAGCTTACTTTTTACAAATGCAGGCATGGTGCAGTTCAAGGATATTTTTACAGGCAAGATTCCAATCCCCACGCCGCCAAGAGCGACAAGTTCACAACTCTGTATCCGCGCAGGAGGCAAGCATAATGACTTAGAAAATGTCGGATATACTGCTCGCCATCATACGCTTTTTGAAATGCTTGGCAATTTTAGTTTTGGTGATTATTTTAAAAAAGAAGCCATTGCCTATGCGTGGGAATTTGTAACACAGGTTTTGGGTTTTGATAAAAGTGTCTTATATGTAACAATCCACGAAAGCGATGATGAAGCTTATGAGATTTGGTGCGAGCATATCGATAAAAGCCGCATTCAAAGAATGGGAGATAAGGATAATTTTTGGCAAATGGGAGACACGGGACCTTGTGGACCTTGTAGTGAAATTTATGTCGACCAAGGTGCAAAATATTTCCATACAGACGAAGATTATTTTGGCGGAGAAGGCGATAGATTCCTAGAGATTTGGAATCTCGTTTTTATGCAATATGAGCAAAAGAATGGCAACAAAACACCGTTGCCAAAGCCAAGCATTGATACAGGAATGGGGCTAGAACGTGTCATCGCATTGCTCGAAAAAAAGATTAATAATTTTGATACATCACTTTTTGCACCCTTAATGCAATGTATCGAAAAGCTCACGGGAGAAAAATATTATCATGATGATGAATTGTTTGATAATATTCATGGATTTTCTCAAGAGAAAATTGTTGCAATCCATAAAACAATTGCGAGTTTTCGTGTGATTGCCGATCATGCTAGAAGTGTTGCCTTTTTGCTTGCACAGGGTGTGCATTTTGACAAAGAAGGACGTGGCTATGTTTTGCGCAGAATCTTACGTCGTGCTGTGCGGCATGGTTATTTGTTGGGACTCAAACAAGCCTTTTTATTTGAAGTGATTGCCGCCGTGTGCGATTCGATGAGCAGCCATTATAATCTTTTGCGCGAACGCAAAGAGGCGATAGTCGAACAATGCAAAAATGAAGAGGAGCGATTCTTTGAAACAATCGAATCGGGAATGGAACTTTTTAACGCCGAATTGGCACGTACAACACATCTTTTTGATGGTAATATTGCCTTTAAACTCTATGATACGTATGGTTTTCCTCTTGACTTGACGCAAGACATGTTGCGCGATAAAAATATTGCTGTTGATATGCAGGCATTTCATCGATGTATGGACGAACAAAAATCACGTTCTAAGGCAAGCTGGAAAGGTAGCGGAGATGTTCTTAAAGAAGGTGATTTTAATAGTCTTTTAAGTGAATTTGGATTGAATCCATTTGTGGGCTATGACCAAACACAGAATCAGACACGTATTTTAGCATTGCTCGATTCACAATTTAAGCGCGTCATGCGACTTGATAGTGGCACTCAAGGCTATGTCTTTTTAGAATCTTCGCCATTTTATCCCGAAAGTGGAGGACCTGTTGGCGACAAAGGACTTTTGCTCAAAACACATGATGATATTCTTGCAAAAGTTACCGATACAAAAAAATACTTTGGGCTTAATATTTCACAAGTTGAAACCATGCAAACTCTGCATGCGGGCGATATAATTTTGACACAAGTCGATGATAGTCGCGCCGAGATTGCAAAACATCATAGCGCAACACATCTTTTGCACTTTGCATTGCGCAAGATTCTAGGAACACATATCGCCCAAGCAGGAAGTTTGGTTGAGGCAAATCGTTTACGTTTTGATTTTTCGCACCCAAAAGCATTGAGTGTTCAAGAGTTAGAACAAATCGAAGAATGTGTCAACCAACACATTTGCGCTGCTCATCAACAAATTTGTGAAAGTTTGCCGATTGAACAGGCAAAAGCCAAAGGCGCGATGGCGCTTTTTGGTGAAAAATATGGCGATGTTGTACGTGTCATCAGTTTTGGTGATTCGGTTGAGCTGTGTGGTGGAATCCATGTGCAAAATTCAGCACAAATTGGAAGTTTTTATATTACAAAAGAAAGTGGTGTGAGCAGTGGAGTGCGCCGAATCGAGGCGGTTTGTGGGCTCGCTGCCTATCGCTATGGTAGAAATGCGCTCAACGAAATTGCGGCTACAAAAGAGATTCTTAAGGTACAAAATGTGCAAGTTGGAATCGAAAAATTACGTGCGCAAATTAAAGAGCTAAAATCACAATCAAATGTGTCCGCACAAAGTACAAATGCCTTACAAAGCGAGCAAATTGGCGCAACAAAACTGATTGTCGCACAGGTTCAGGGCGAGATTAAGGATTTGATTGATAGGGCAAAAAACGAGAATCCAAGCGTTGCGATTCTGCTTGTCAGCGAGACGAATGGAAAAATCGCGCTTGCTGCTGGGGTAAAAAATGCGCCGATAAAGGCGGGGACGTGGGTGAAGGAAATCGCGACAATTCTTGGCGGTGGAGGCGGCGGACGCGATGATTTCGCCACCGCAGGTGGTAAAGACGCAAGCAAGATAGCACAGGCGCTTACGCGGGCAAAAGAAATCGCATTAGAGGCATTAGCACGATAGTAAAAACAATAATAAAATCTATGCTTATTATCATTTACCATCGATTAACTCTTATGTTGTATGCTTTCTTCAAGCAGTAAAGATGTTGGGGGGGGGGGCTCTTGATGCTTCCTTGCTATTCCCTTTTGTCGCTGTCATTTTTTATTTCAAGGAGTTAAAAATGCTCATCGCTAAGAAACATTGGATGCAGATTCATACTTATCTAAGCCTATTCTTTTTGCCAGCTATGCTCATCTATGCCATTACGGGCATTGGTTATATTTTTGGTTTTAAAGAGGATGCGGGCGCAACGGTACAGAAATTTACAATCCCCACGCCCGAATCGGGCAAGGAACAAGAGGCGATTCTCCAATTTTTGCGCGATAATGGGCTCGAGATTCCGTCAAATACAACATTACGAAATACGCGTAGAGGTATGCAAATGGGCTCACTCAATTATTCTGTTTCGCTTCAAAAAGAGGGTGCAATAAGTCAACTGACAATAATGGATAGAAGTCTATATGGAATCCTCGTTCTAATGCACAAAGCCAAAGGCGCATTTTATTTTGATATTATTGCTGTTGGTTTTGGAATCTCGCTGATGCTCTTTTATCTTTCAGGCTTAATCTTTACATCATTTTGCAAGAAAAACCGCAGCACAGCGCTCATCGTTTGTGCTGCTGGTTTTGTGTGTTGTAGTCTTGCTGTGTTTGTGAGTGTCTAGTTTGTGGATTGGGCGCTTCTAACGCCCTATATTGTTGGCTTATCGTCATTTTCTTGCGTTTTTCGTGCCATTTTGTCGCGTAGACGTTCAAAAATATTGCCCGATATTTGCGTGAAATAGGTGCGCAATGTTGGGTGATACATACTAAACCCTCCCAAGAGTCCCAAAATGCTCCCAACAATCACATCAATCATACGAATCTCAACAAGAAAGTCGGCGCTTATTTGGTTGAGAGTCCCAATTTCGGCAAGATAAGTGATGTAGGGAGTGAGAAAAAACATGGCAAGAAGATAATTGCGCACAACGGTCAATTCTCCCATAAACATGAGAAACATTAAGAGCGCGATAAATCCAAGTGGAGGAAAATGGAACTGAAAAATCCAAGTTCCAAACAGCATTCCTAGAAATGTGCCAATGATTCTTTGGCTTTGTTTAATCCAAATCGCATTGAGAGAAATGCCTTGCATAATCGCGGCACAACTCACAGCAACCCAATAGCTTCTTTCTAAATCAAGCAATTGCCCGACTAAAACAGAAATACCAACAAAAAATCCCATAATCACAGATTCGACAATAATCGCATCAAAACCTAATTCGCCATGAACAGGAATCGGTTCAGGTTGCTTGTTTTTAAAAAAATAGACAACGCTTAAGGAATATAAAAACGCCATTGCGTTTGCAACAATCGTTCCAAGTGTGATTAACCCCACAAGCATAACGATATCTTCGACATTAAAGGGTAAAAAACTTCCTAGAATGCATGACATCACAAAGAAAAAATATCCCGGTGGTCCAAGCCCATAATAACGTACCAAGATTCCTGCAAGTGTTGCGACAAGAAAGACGACAAAAAGAACGCTAAAAGGTGCAAGATGTGTGCAAAGCCCAAGTGCAAAAGAAACGATGATTCCAAATGAACAACACATCGTAACAGCCATGCGATGATAAATAGGCGTGTTGGGGACATACAAAAAAGCATTCACACCAAAAACAGCAATCAGCCCTAAGTCGAGCCTGCCAAAAAAATGCCCAACAAACAAGACAATCCCAACTCCAGCCGCTGCAAAAAAGGGCATTTGCCATACCCTATCTGTTGGGTGAAACATAAAAAGTGTTTTAAAATAAGAAACAATTTGTTGCTTCATTGTTCCATGTCGTTGTTTAAATCAAGATGATGTGCAAAGATGAATTGATGTTCCTTTGGAATTGCCTTAAAGATTGTATGCGCAAGATTGCAAATCTCCCACAACGCGCGTTTATGACTGCGAAGCTGCAAGAAATTTTGCAGGCTTCGCGCGTTGATTGTCCATGTGAGTTCGGTGCGATAGCACTCGGGCATGGCGAATTTTGCGAGGTCGTTGCTCACGTCATTGCAAAGCAAAAGGCGTAGATTCTCAAGCGCTGCAATCGAGGCACAATCGACTTGCGAATCGCCCGTCAAAACAATGAAACGTTCAGCACGTTTGATATTGTCGTCTTCTATGGGCAAAAAGGACAGCTCCTTGCGCAATTCTTTGAGTGTATAGCGCGTGGATTTGACGCTCAATGACGCGATTCTGTGTCGAGCGAGCTCTTGAAGGCAGGCGCGGCTGATGCCACGAATATAAAAATGATAGACGAGATGTTCGAGTGTGCTCGAATGGCGATATTCATTACCTACGCGTTCGATGAGGTTGCAATCAATCTCGCCTCCATTATCGCCTTTGGCAAAGCTCTGCCAACATGTGCGAATCGCATGCGAACAAACAGCAATGGGGGTGTGGTGCAGGAGCTCGACAATGATGTTATTTTGTGCCTGTTTCAACTTTGTCTTCTTTATGTGTTTGGTGGTTAAATTCTACCACAATTTCGTGCAGTTTGTTAATCTTGTCGGTTGTGTGCAGTAGCTCGGCGATGTCGTTTTGTAGCTTTGTGATGTCGTATTGTGTGGGGCGCGCGACATGAATTGAATCGTATTCTGTTTTTTGCTCCGAAGAATCAATCAGCAGCTCTTCATAGAGTTTTTCGCCCGGGCGCAACCCGCTAAAGACAATCGGAATATCCTCGCGGTGGTAGAGTTTGAGCATATTCTTTGCCAAATCGACAATCTTTACAGGCTGCCCCATATCGAGGATAAAAATCTCGCCGCCTTGTGCGATACTCGCTGCTTGCAAAACGAGTCGACATGCTTCGGGAATCAGCATAAAATAGCGTGTGATGTCGGGGTGGGTTACGGTGAGAGGACCCCCTGCTTGAATCTGTGCCTTAAATTTTGGCACGACACTGCCGCTGCTGCCAAGCACATTGCCAAAGCGCACGGCGACAATCTCGCTGTTGTGTGCCACAACATTTTGCGCATAGAGTTCCACCACACGTTTTGTTGCGCCCATCACATTGGTTGGGCGCACGGCTTTATCAGTGCTGATGATGACGATTTTTGGAATCTCGGCGCTGATTGCGCAATCGATAACATTCTTGCTGCCCAAAATGTTGTTTTCAATCGCGCTTTGAATATTGTCTTCGCAAAGCGGGACATGTTTGTAGGCTGCTGCGTGTAACACAATATCGGGTTTGGTTGTGTGCAAAAGAATGCTCAATCGTTCTTTGTCGAGAATGCTCATCATCACAGGAATCGCTGTTGTGATTTCCTCGCAAATCGCATACAGATTGTATTCGCTATGGTCGAGCAAAATGAGCTGTTTTGCCCCAAAAAGCTGACATTGCCGTGCAATCTCGCTCCCAATGCTCCCGCCTCCGCCCGTAACGAGTACGACTTTGCCTGCAATGAAGTTTGCAATCACGTCCTTGTTGAGGTCTTTTGCGGGGCGAGAGAGCAAATCTTCAATCGAAATATCCTTGAGTAGCTGCTTTTTATGCTCATTGCCTTCGCTAAGTGTTTGGGCAATCTTGATGTCGGAGATTCCGAGTTCTGAAAGTTTTTGGAAGATATCTTCGAGCGGCGGTTTGGCAAATTCTTTGGTCAGAATCGCGCTAGTGATATGCTGGGTTTGAATCAATTCAGTGCATGCGCTAAAAGGGTAGATTCGTAAGTTGCTAATATAGCTTCCCCAATTGACTTTGTGTGAATCGATAATCGCCACAGGATAATAGGGAATCTCACCGCTAAGTGCGCTTTTAATCACATTTGCTGCTTGTATATCAGCGCCAAAAATAAGTGTCGCATGTGGTGAGCTTCGGGGGAGATTTTCAATCACAATACGTTTTGAAATGCGCACACAACCGATGATGATATTGGAAATAATGCAATCCACAACAACGACACTAAGGGGCAATACATTCCAAAAATCAAGCGCTGTAAAGCAGAGAATGGCGAGTAGATAAGCGATGAGGTGGGCATAGAGAATCTTGAGTGCTTCACTCAAGCCAAAAAAACGCCATGGGACAAGATAGATTCGAAAGACAAGGAGCATGCTAATCTTGAGCCCAATAATCATGCAAAATGCGCAAATCATTTTTATATTCAATTCGAGCGGTACTTCAAAGCTGTAACGCAAGTGCCAAGCAAGCAGGAGCGTCCAATAGGAGAGCAGAATATCGATAGCGAGAAAAAAGAGTGTGCGCTTGAGATTGCTCGGGCGCAA
This sequence comes from uncultured Helicobacter sp., assembly GCA_947177485.1. Classification (GTDB taxonomy): domain Bacteria; phylum Campylobacterota; class Campylobacteria; order Campylobacterales; family Helicobacteraceae; genus NHYN01. The sequence continues at coordinate 19,175 of CAMWUR010000001.1, read as the reverse complement.
AAGTTTGGACAAGAATCGCGAAGTTAACGTGCGTTTCATAGCGCCTCTCGTAGAATCTGTGCCACAGCCTGCACATCTTTGCGCTCCATTGCGCCACCGCTTGGCAGGCAGATTCCGTGTGCAAAGAGAGATTCGGAGCTGCCATCGACAAATCGTGTCGCATTTGCAAAAAGCGGCTGCATGTGCATGGGTTTCCAAAGTGGACGTGTTTCGATGTTGTATGCCTCAAAATGCTTCACAATCTCAAGCGGGTTTGCGCCTTGCGGTAGCCGCGCTGTTGTGAGCCAGCGGTTGCCCTTTGTGTTGGGGAGCTCGGGCATGAATTCTAGCCCCTCAATGTCGCCTAACGCTTCTTGATACCAGCTAAAAATTTCGCGCCGCTTTTGCACACGTGATTCTAAAACTTCCATTTGTCCAACACCAATGGCGGCGAGCACATTGCTCATGCGGTAGTTGTAGCCATAGGTGTTGTGTGCGTAATATGGGAAAGGTTCGCGCGCCTGCGTGCTCAAAAATCGTGCATGTTCTATCGCTTCTTCATGTTTGCCGATGAGCATTCCGCCACCACCTGTCGTGATGATTTTATTGCCATTGAACGAAAAGACGCCGAAGTCGCCAAACGTGCCCGTGCTTTGGTCGTTATAAAACGCGCCAAGTGATTCGGCGGCATCTTCAATCAAGACGATATGTTCTTCATTGCAAATAGCGAGTATCTCATCGAGTTTTGCGCATTGCCCATAGAGATGCGTAAGAATCAATGCTTTTGGGGGTTTGTCGAGTGCCATAATAGCGGTTTTAAGAAGCGTTGGGCTTAGATTCCAGCTTTCATCGCAGTCGATAAACACGGGCAGCGCGTTTTGATAAAGAATCGGTGCGACAGAACCAATAAACGTAAAGCTGCTTGCGAGCACAATATCGCCCGCACCAACGCCTGCAACGCGCAATGCGAGATGAATCGCTGCCGTGCCGCTGCTAAGTGCGAGCGCGTGGCTCGTGCCTGTATAGTGGCGCATGGTATGCTCAAATTGATTGACAAAATCGCCAAGTGGAGCGATATAATTACTCGCAAAGACTTCTTCGACATAGCCAAGCTCGTTCCCGCCCATTTCGGGTGGCGAAAGGAAAAGACGTTGTCTCATAGAATCTCCTTTTTGGATAGGGGTTTTGCAGGGTTGCCCACAACAACCGCGCCCGATTCGACATCATGCACACACACGGCACCAGCACCAACAACAGCACCCGCACCAATCGTGATTCCTTCTTTGACAACGCTCCCAGCGCCAATGTGCGCGCATTCGCCCACACATACAGCACCTGCGAGAGTGGCATTAGGCGAGACATGCGCAAATGCGCCGATGTTATTGTCATGTTCGATGACACTTGCTGTGTTGATGATTGCACCTATGCCGATATGCGCGCTTGGATTGACAACCGCATGCGCCATCACGATAGCTCCGTCATCGATTGTCGCATTTGGAGAAACGACTGCGCTTGGGTGCGTGAGAGCGGGGAAGCTCAATCCATGATTTTGCATGCGACTCAAGATGTCGCGTCTTGCTGTGTTATTGCCGATTCCAAGCAGAATCGTGCGGATATGATTTGGGCGAGCGAGAAATTCTTCTTCGCTGATTGCCTGCAATCCCAAGAGGCTTTTGGACGTATCCGTGTCAATGACTGCACAAATCTCATAGCCGCAAAGCTCGGCAATCTCGGCGACAACCTTTGCGTGTCCGCCTGCGCCATAGAGTGCTGCACGCCATTTGCTGCCCAAAAAAGCCGCGCCGCTCACCTCACCCTCGCTCGTGATTCCTTGCCTCAAGAAAACTTTCGCAATTGTGCGTAACAGAATCTCGCAATCGAGTCCAAAGCTCATGCGTTCGACATATTCGACATCAAGGCGCAATTTGTCTTCCCAGCTAATGGCATTGCGCCCGCTCACTTGTGCAAGCCCGGTGATTCCGGGCAAGACATCATGCCGTCTTTGTTCGCGCCGCGTGTAGAGCGGGAGATAGGACGGCAGAAGTGGGCGCGGACCAACAAAGCTCATCTCGCCGCGCAAGACATTGTAGAGTTGGGGTAACTCATCGAGCGAGGCTTTGCGCATGAAGCTCCCAATGCTGCATAGCCGCATGGAATCGGGCAGCAGCTCGCCTTTTTCATCGCGAGCGTTGCTCATTGTGCGCAATTTATAAATTGTAAAAATCTTGCCATTGCGCCCCGGACGTTCTTGGGTGAAAAAGACAGGCGTACCGAGTTGGGTGCGAACGAGGATTGCACAAAGCGCAATGATGGGTGAGAAGAGCAGCAGTAAAAGGAATGCGAAGAATCTATCGCAATAGGGTTTGATATAATTTTTGTAAACCATGATTTACCTTGAATTTATTCTTTTTGATATTTCCAGGCTAGAATTGTTTGCATAGCTGCTCTTCGGTATAGAATCGATTGTTATCGGCATAGATTCGTGGGACACGTGTCGAAATCGCGCAAACAATCTCATAAGGAATTGTGCCGATGAGCTCACTAAGCTCGCTAACAGGCAGCACACCCATATTGTTTTGCCCAAAAACAAGCACATCTTGTCCTACATGTGCGCTTGCGATGTTGCTCACATCAATCATGCATTGGTCCATGCAGATATTGCCAACCACAGGCGCGCGCTCATTGCCAACAAGCATACTTGCGCGATTCGACAAAAGCCGCATATAGCCATCGGCATAGCCAAACGGCAATGTCGCAATGCGACAATGGTTGTCTTGTGCGATAAATTTTGCGCCATAGCTCACACCCTCGCCCTTTGGGACATGATGAATGCGTACGATTCGTGCATTCAAGTTCATGACGGGCAAGAGACCATGCGCGCTTGCGCATGGTGCGATTCCATACGCTGCGATTCCTGCGCGTACCATTGTGTGTGCATAACGTTGAGCAAAAATTGCCGCGCTGTTAGCGCAATGGACAAAACGTGGCGCGATTCCACGCGCTTTGAGCGTATCAAGAAACGACACAAACAGCGCATGCTGTTTGTCTGTGGGCGCGAGATTCTGTTCATCAGCACGTGCAAAATGCGTGAAAATGCCCTCGATATGGATTTTTTTGCGCGCCATTTCTGTGATGACATCGAGGCTTTCTTCGTTGCATTCAAAGCCGATTCGGTGCATGCCTGTATCGATTTTGATATGCACTTTTGGGGCAGTCTGTGGCGATTGCAGCAGCGCCTGTGCGACTTCATGTGTGGCGACACAGACGCGAATATCGTTGTCGGCAGCGAGTGAGAGCAGGGCAGGCTGGGTGTAGCCGAGAATCAGAATCGGCGCGTTTGCAAAGAGTGAACGGATTTCAAGTGCTTCTTGTAGTGTCGCAACGCCCAACATCTTTGCGCCTGCTTGCAGGGCAACGGACGCGAGTGCATTTGCACCATGTCCATAAGCATTTGCTTTAAGTACGACAAGCAAAGCGGAGTTGGGGGCAAATGTGCGGAGCAGGGCGAGATTGTGGATAAAATTGGGGATATGGATTGTCGCCCAAACGGGTCGAATCGAATCGAGCACAAAATCCTGCATTCGCGAGCCTTGAATTTTTGCTACAATTATAGACAAAAATCTGCAACAAGGAACATAAAATGGCATCACGTTATGAGGACTTGGGGCTAGAGGAGATGAGCGAGCTAGAAGAGCTAGAAAACGAAGCAAGCGAGCTAGACGATTCGGACATAGACGAGCTCGATGCACTCGTTCGTGAGGAGATTCTGGCGCAAGAAGATACAGAAGATGAGGAAGACGCGTTTGAGTCGTTTGAGGATTATGATTCACTCCACCATGAACATGAGCCATCGCATCATTACTATGATGATGATGACTATGAATATGACGATGGTAGCGGTGATTATGATGACATAGGTGATTATAATGATGAATGAAACCTTTTGTCTTGCATTGATACAACAAAGCTATACAGGCTCGCGTGAAACGATGATAGAATCCACGCGCAAGGCGATTGCGAGCATTGCGGCGAGCACAGATTTGGTGTTGCTTCAAGAATTGCACACGACAGAATATTTTTGTCAAAGCGAGAATGAAGCATTTTTTGATTATGCGTTGTGTTTTGAGGACAATGTGTGCCGCTTTAGCGCGATTGCAAAAGAAAACGCCGTTGTGCTTGTTGGCAGTTTTTTTGAGCGCCGCGCCGCAGGGCTCTATCACAACACGGCTGTGGTGTTTGAAAAAGACGGCAGTGTGGCAGGAATGTATCGCAAAATGCACATTCCCGATGACCCGGGATTCTATGAAAAGTATTATTTCGCGCCCGGCGATTTGGGTTTTGAACCGATTGCCACGAGCGTGGGCAAACTCGGCGTGCTTGTGTGTTGGGACCAATGGTATCCCGAAGCCGCGCGGCTTATGGCGCTCAAGGGCGCGGAGATTCTGCTTTACCCCACAGCAATCGGCTGGTTTCGCGGCGATGATGCAGACGAAAAAACACGGCAGCTCGAATCATGGGTCGCGATTCAACGCGCGCATGCCGTGGCAAACGGAATCCCCGTTGCGGCATGCAATCGTGTGGGGTTTGAGCGTGATAGCAGCGGTGTTCTTGATGGAATCGACTTTTGGGGCAACAGCTTTGTGTTTGGTGCACAAGGAGAGCCTCTTGGGCGGCTTGGCACACAGAGTGGAATCTTACGTGCTCAAATCTCGCGCTCACGTTCGGAATCCGTGCGCCGTGCGTGGCCCTTTTTGCGTGATAGACGCATCGATGCCTACAATGGGCTCATGCAACGTTTTCTGTGAGAACACTCTATCGTTTGCGGCGCATTTTGCGTATCGCCATTCCCGTTATCCTCCAATCGTTGCTTGACTTACTCGCCATGACCGTGAGCTTTTTGTTCATCGGTGAGCTCGGCAGCGAAGTCATCGCCGCACTCGGCGCGGCAGTGACGTGCTTTATGTATGTTTTTGTCTTTTCCAATATCCTCAATGTCGGTACAACCGCGATTGTCGCGCGCAAAGTGGGCGCGAAAGATTGGCAGAGTGCCTCGCGGCTACTTAGCTCAATGTTGCTTGCAACTGCTGTTTTGAGTATTCCTTTGAGCGTCTTGATGTTTTGGGGTCGAGATTCGTTTCTGTTGCTTTTTTCGCTGAACGAACGTGCACTCTCTCTCGCCTCGCAATACCTCTACATCGTTCTTTGGAGTTTGCCTTTTTTTTTGTTTAAAATCGTCATCGCGGCAGCAATGACGGCAAATAATGATGCGATTACGCCATTTCGTATCAAAACGCTTGCTGTGGGCATGCATGTGATTCTCAATTCGCTTCTGATTGCAGGCAATCTGGGATTCCCCGCGCTTGGGCTTATGGGCGCAGCTGTGGCAAATCTTGTTGTGAATATCCTCGAATCGTTGCTGATTTTTGCCGCATTGTGGCAGAGCAAGAAACGTTTGCGTCTTTGTTGGTGTTTCGAGCGCAATCTTACCTTGCAAGCATTTAAAATCGGGATTCCAAGCGGGCTTGAGCGATTCTCGACATTTTGTTCGATGACGATTATCTCGTCTTTTATTGCAGGCTATGGCGAATCGGTGTTTGCAGGCTATCTTATCGGTGGGCGCATCGAAGCCTTTGTGTTCATGCCCGCGTTTGGATTTATGGTCGCGGCGATGAGCCTCATGGGGCAGAATCTCGGGGCACACAAAGTCTATGAGGCAAAACGTAGCACCTACCTCACACTTGTGCTCGCGATGAGTTTTATGGGGCTTTTGGGGATTGTGCTGATTCTATTTCCTATCACCATTTCGCGACCCTTTAGCCTTGATGATTCTGTGTTGCAATCCGCAAGCTTGTATTTGTTTTATATTGGTTTTTCACAAGTCTTTTTTGCGATGAATATGGTTCTTGACGGCGCATTGCGCGGCGCGGGCGCAACAAAGATTACGCTTCTTGTCAATGCGCTTTCCATTTGGATTTTGCGCATTGTTCCGGCGAGCTTCATCGTCCTTTGGCAGGGAGATGTGTGGCTGATTTATCTCCTTATGAGTGTCGAGACAATGCTACGTGCGCTCGTCTTTTGGACATTGTTTCAAAAAGGTGTTTGGCATAGAGAATCGCTTTATTAAGGGCAGTAGAAGTGAAATTTTTCTATACTTCTATCCAACAATCTTGAATCAAAATCAAATGGAGAGTGGATTGGAAAAAATTATGGATATTATCGAACTCATCGCGTGCGAAAAGGGTTTGCGCACCGAGAGTGTAACCGAAGCAGTTGCCGAGGCGATGATGAATACAGCGCGGAAATGTATCGAGGAGACATATAGCTATGGAATCGACATTGACGCAAAAAATAAAAATTTTTCGCTGTATCAAAAGATTCTCATCGTTGCAGACGATGATGAACGTTTGCAAGACGGGCAGCAATGCTATATGGCTTTGAGCGAAGCAAAAAAATTGAGTGGCAATTTCGAGATTGGCGATGAAGCGCGTTATGATTTAGACCTTGAAAATCTTGGGCGCAATGGCATCAACACCTTGCACAAAGAACTTGAATACCATATTCAAAGACTCATCGAAACGCAATTATTTGAGAAATATAAATCACAAATGGGTAAGATTGTATCGGGAACCGTGGTACGTGTCGATGAACGTGAGAATACATACGTTGAAATCGATGAGATTCGCGCTGTTTTGCCCATGCGCAACCGAATCAAGGGCGAGAAATTTAACGTGGGGAGTGTGGTGAAATCTGTTTTAAAATTTGTCTCGATGGACAATCGCAATGGAATCCTCATCGAGCTTTCGCGCACAACGCCGAAGTTTCTCGAGGAATTGTTGCGGCTCGAAGTGCCCGAGATTCACGACAATGAAGTCGTGATTCATCGTTGCGCTAGAATCCCTGGAGAACGTTCCAAGATTGCGATTAGCTCCGCAAACCCAAAGATTGACCCAATCGGCGCAACTGTGGGTGTGCGCGGTGTGCGGATAAATGCCGTAAGCAAGGAGCTCAAGAATGAGAATATCGATTGTATCGAATATTCCGAGATTGGCGAAAAATTTGTGGCACGTTCGCTTGCTCCAGCGCTCATCTCGAGCGTCAAGATTGAGGGTAACAAAGCCATTGTGTCGCTGCCAAGCGAGCAAAAGCCCAAGGCGATTGGCAAAAGTGGAATCAATATCCGCCTTGCGACAATGCTCACGGGGTATGAGATTGAACTTGTTGAACAAAACAATCTTGTTCCAGCCATGCCAATCCCCGAAGAAAAAGCAGATATTAGCTCGCTTGCTTCTCTCTTTAAGAAATAACAATGGTTTTTGTTGTGCCCTGTTTTTAAGAATACGCTAAACGCTTCTTTGCTAGAATCGCCGCAAATACGCTTGAAGGATTGGGTCATGAAAATATATCAATTGTGTTTCATGGGTGCGCTTGTATCGAGTTTTACGATTGCAAATGCGCAGGATCTAGAGGAGTTTGTCAAGGGCATTGAGGTGGGTGGCTTTTTGCGCTATCGTCTGACAGATACGCGTGTGGAAAACTATGATTTCACCAATGGGCTCAATGGAACAGGGAGCACGTATGCGAGCTCGTATGGGCAGGGTGCTGGGCAGCAATGGCGCATCAATGCTGATTTTACCACGCCCGAGGTACAGGGCTTTAGCGCAACTCTTGGCACGCAATATTGGAAAACTTATGTTGCCAATTCGGGCGATGTTCTGGGCAATGGGCTTGGCGCAGGCAAAGACGGCGATTTTGGTGTGAGTACCTACTATCTCAAATACCACATTCCGCACACGCAAAGCTTCGTTCGTGCGGGCAAGTCACGTATCGATACGCCCGTGCATGACCCTCTCGATGACCGCATTCATGGTGTGTGGTTCGAGAGCCATGACGCACCCGGCGTTGTCTTGCATGCAGGACTTAGCGACACTTTCTCGCTTGATGATGGCGCAATGGCTTTACCATTTGCCGCAGGGCAAGATTCGATTAGTAAGAATTATTATCAACTCGGTGCAAAGGTAGACTTGCAGGGATTCAATGCGCAAGCTCTTTATCTCGGTGTTCAGGATTTCATCAACTATCTTTTCTATCTTAGCGCAGGCTATGAACACCCCAATTTCCATGTCAAGGGCGAATATGCGTTTAGTCAATTGCAAGGTGCGGGTTTTCAGGCGCTTATTCCCAATATCGAAATTGAGGAAAACCATGCACTCTATACGCTCGAAGCGGGTGTGCGCTTGAGCCTGCTTGGCGTGCGTGTTGGCTATATCGGCTCGGGCAACGATGGCTATGCTGTTGCGCTCGACAATCAGGGCGGCTTCCAAATGGCGGGCTGGATTTGGAACGAATACAGCATTACAGGCATTGGGTATAGCCCATTTGGCAATCTCCCCACACAATCAGAACGACTACATGCTGCCTATGGCAGCGTGAGTTTGCATTTCTTAGAAAAAGACGCGCTCAAGCTCGCTGTGGATTATGTCAAAGGTGGGCGCAAAATTGAGGCGGCAAACGAGATTCTCGATTTTGTCGAGATTGCGCCCTATATCGGCTGGCAATATAATGAAAAACTGCATTTCTATGTGTACTATGCCATGCTTTCGGCAAAGAAAACTCCAAAGCTCCCTGCGGGCATGACGCTCGAAGATTTGTGGTATGGGGATTATAGCTATGACAACAACGCGCCCCGCTATGCGGACGCAAAGCAGAATCGTTTGCGCGTGCAGGTGCGGTATAATTTCTAGCGGGGCGATTTCAGGATTGTTTTATTATTTATATGCTGGCATAGACATTGCGCAATCCTCATAAGAAGGATAAAATGATGCAACAAATGCGTAAAAGTTCTCATGGGCGCAGCGCTCTTCGCCGCGCTCGCATTTGCTGCGCAAGATTTTTTGGCAGAAGCAGTTGTTGTGGCTGAATGGACTCCATTACCGCTAGCTTTTGATTTGTTGGGCGAGTTTTCTAAACTTTCCCAACAAGTAGCCGATTCTCTTGTAAATTTACCAAAAGGACGTGCCATGTTTCTCAACAATCATCTTGCAAGCAATATGCTCGCGAATGCTCGTATTACATTGAATAGCAATGTCAAAACAGAAACAAATACTTCCGTTTCTGCCAATAACAATATGTCCACAAAACTTGTATTAGGCTATGGTGTTGATGACGATGGCTATTTTACCGAAGACTTTAACAAAGCTGCAGGAATCCCAGAGCACATCAAGATTCATAGCAGCACAATGGAATCGCTATACCGCGCTAGTGTAGAGACGCCACAAGGTGCTTTGAGAGTTTTTAGCGATATTGATATTGCCAAGACAATCGGTAATGCGTATCAAGTCCTCTCACAACTTGTCGATGAACAGATTCTCAATAAAACCAGTTTTTCAAAAGATGAGCTTGTCCATCTTCCACAAGGCTATGAGTTTGACCGAACGACACTGAAAGTTTCAAAAATTCATCAAGACGTCTTTGAAAAAGTCAATGCAGATTTAAGTTTTAATTACCAAAACAAAAACAATCAAATGTTTGCATCAACGTTTTATAATCCTGTAGATTGGAGTGATAGACATAACCCAAAAATTGAGCCAGCAAGTGATATTTTTAATAGCGCCAATGGCGGGAAAGAGGACACAACAATAGGGGTATTTTGGAACACCAGTGCTGAAAAATACACCAATTCTGATGGCACAATCTCTATGGGCGGAATTTTAGTTGCTATGGTGAATAGCAATGGTTATCTTAAAGAAGGTAAAGCCACCTATATGGGACAAATGCAGGGTTATGATAGAAATGTTAATCCCGAATCGGTTCAGGCAGAACATTATGCAAGTTGGGGCAAATCGGTTTTTGACTATTCAGACCAAGAGCTCAACACAATGAGCGAGCAAAGACGCGAATATATCAAAGAGATGCAACAATTATTTACAAAACTTCGTGCCGCAAATGGCTATGAAGTCCAAGATAGTGCACGCGGTGCGTATTATGACTCTATGAGCAACAATGATGATTCGGAATATTTTGACCCAATTTCAAATATCTTTAAAGATCTTGACAAGGCAAACAAAGAACATCTTGAACGTTTGCGTAAAAAGGCGATTGAAACGCGTCAAAAGGCACAAGAAGAAGCACGAAAGCAAGCTCAAGGTAGCGATGTTGACAAACTCTATGAAGAGTCCAACAAGGCTATTGTAGAGTTTGCAAAGCTCATTACAAAACTCCAAGAGGAATCAAATAAAAACAAAGAACCAAAAGACCAATGGAATGTGAGCGCCGATTCGATTCAAAAAGCATTTATCAATGCAATGAATCATCAAAACCAACAAGCTTATGCACCCACAACTAAGCAACAAGTGAGCGCCTTTGAGGTGGAGGCATAAAGTCCTCTTTGAGCGTCTGCCGCGCTCGAAAGGCACATTTTGTGCATAGCTCTATTTTTAAGGATTGTTTTATTATTTTTATGCTAGCATAGAGTATTGCGAAATCATCAAACAGAAGGATAATAATGATGAAGCAAACATGCGCAAAAGTTCTCATGGGCGCTGCGCTCTTCGCCGCACCCGCATTTGCTGGGCAAGATTTTCTTGCAGATGTAACACAAGGTGCGTTCCAAGACACCATGCATGGTGTGCAGCCGCTCACAGATTCCGAAAAGGAACGCGTGTTGGGCGGGTATTTTGTTACTGATGTTTCTGAACTTCGAAACGTATCACTGGGATACGGTTCAAGTTTGGTAGAAGTTGGTGTTGCTGCCATGTTGAATGGCTATGAAATGGACAATCGTGTTGCATGTGGCATTAATATATCCGATTGTTCTAGCCGTAGCTATGTGAATCAGCAACGTTACAATGAAGTGGTTTCGATAGCTAATCCTGCCCGAAGCGAATATTTAGTTGTTACTGCTACTAAAACAACGCGACCGGGTGCGTTTGGTGTGTCTATCCCTACCTTTACTTATGGTACAGCGGTATTTAATATGCGCACAGGTTGGCTTACACGTACGAATTCATCAAGTTACGTTGCTTCAGAAATGATGCAGCGCTTCAAAAATGAAATGAATCGCGTACTTGTTACACAATACCGCTAATCATTATCAAAATTGTCAGAAAAGTCTCTAAACTTTTCTGACAAGATGTCGATTTCTCTTGAAACTAGAACAAGGACATACCATGTTTCTCAATACCTACACAAATGCACTCACTAGCGCACGAATCACGGTCAATGGACTCAACAAAACTGAAACCACATCAAATGTTGCATCAAAAGATGTAACCAACAACCTACCCACAAAGCTTGTATTGGGCTATGGTGTTGATGACGATGGCTATTTCACCGAAGACTTCAACAAAGCTGCAGGAATCCCAGAGCATATCAAGATTCATAGCAAATCAATGGAATCACTTGTGAATGTTCATACCAATAATTCTCCAGAGTATCTTTGGTCACGCATGTTTAGTGAAATCGATATTGCTAAAACGATTGGCAATGCCTACAAGGTTTTTTCACAACTTGTTGATAAGGAGACGCTTGGTAAAGAGAATTTCACCAAAGACGAGATTGCAAATCTCCCACAGGGTTATAAATTTGACCGCACAAACTTGGAAGTTTCAAAGGTGCAAAAAGATATTTTTGAATACCATAGCGACAGCTCTCAAGCAGGCTATAAATATTCAGACAAAGAACGTCAGTCTAGTCTTTTTTGGACGGATAATCGGAATGAAGCAAATCAATACAAGCCCGCTACTGATATTTTTGCAATCACTTCAGAAGAAAATTCTTTTGTGGGTTCTTGGAATGCTGCTGGTGAAAAATACACCAATGCCGATGGCACAATCTCTATGGGCGGGATTTTGGTTGCTATGGTGCGCAACAATACACATCTTATCGAAGGCAAGGCGACATACATGGGACAGTTGCAAGGTTATGATAGAAATGTAGACGTGGAAGCGCTTCAGGCAGAATACTACGCAACATCAAAACCCGTCTTTTTTGATTATACTGACCAAGAGCTCAACGCAATGAGTGAGCAAAGACGTGAATATATCAAAGGGATGCAACAAGTGCAGATGAAAATTTGGGTTGTGAATGGTTCAGATATTCCCGCAAATGCACGTGGTGCGTATTATGACTATATGAACAACAATGAAGACTCGGAATATTTTGACCCAATCTCAAATATCTTTAAAGAGCTTGACAAAGCAAACAAAGAACTTTTGGAACGTTTGCGCAAAAAAGCGATTGAAACACGTCAGAAAGCACAAGAAGAGGCACAAAAACAAACACAGGGCAAAGATGTTGATAAGCTTTATGAAGAATCCAATAAAGCCATTGAAGAGTTTGCCAAACTGATTGAAAAACTCCAAGAAGAATCGAACAAAACCAAAGACCCAAAAGACCAATGGCATGTGAGTGCAGATTCTATCAAAAAAGCCTTTATCCATGCAATGAATAACCAGAATCAACAAGCCTATGCATCCACAAATAAGCAGCAAGTCGGCACATTTGAGGTGGAGGCATAAAGTCCTCTTTGAGCGTCTGCCGCGCTCGAAAGGCACATTTTGTGCATAGCTCTATTTTTAAGGATTGTTTTATTATTTTTATGCTAGCATAGAGTATTGCGAAATCATCAAACAGAAGGATAATAATGATGAAGCAAACATGCGCAAAAGTTCTCATGGGCGCTGCGCTCTTCGCCGCACCCGCATTTGCTGGGCAAGATTTTCTTGCAGATGTAACACAAGGTGCGTTCCAAGACACCATGCATGGTGTGCAGCTGCTCACAGATTCCGAAAAGGAACGCGTGTTGGGCGGGTATGGTATTTCATTTATTGAGCTTAGAAATACTGCAGTCAATGGAACGTCAATTGCAGAAATTGGTGCTGCTGTTGTATTAACTGGGTATGAGCTCTTCCATAATGTTTCTTGTGGCGCTAATTCGACTAATTGCGCCACAGAAAGCTTTGTAAATAAACAACGCTATAATGAATTGGTTTCGTTGGCTAATCCCTGGAGAGAGGAATATTTGGTTGTTACCGCAACCAAAACAACTCGCCCTTCTTATGGTACATTCGGAGGCTCAATTCCTACATTCACCTATGGTATGGCAGTTTTTAATGCAAATACAGGCTGGATTACACGCCGCATTACATCTAATAGTCAAGTGGGTTCAGAGGTAATGCAACGCTATAAGGGTGAGTTAAATCGCATTCTAACGACACAATATCGTTAGTTATCTCAAATTTGTCAGAGAAGCTTTGGCTTTTCTGACAATATGCCAACGATTTTTGATTAAGCTAAGACAAGGACGTACCATGCTTCTCACCAATTACACAAGTGCTCTTGCGAACGCTAGAATTACGTTTAATGGATTAAACAAAACCGAAACAGCCACGCCAAGTATTGCCAACAACCTACCCACAAAACGTGTCTTGGGCTATGCTATCGATGATGATGGCTATTTTACCGAAGATTTCAACAAGGCAGCAAAAATCCCCAAACACATCAAGATTCATAGTAGCACAATGGAATCGATGCAACGTGCGCTTGTAGAGAATCCCTCTAATGTTTGGACAAAGGTATTTAGCGATATTGACATTGCCAAAACCATTGGCAATGCTTATAAAGTATTTTCGCAGCTTGTGGACGAGGAAACATTGAAAAAAGAAAGCTTCACCAAAGATGAGCTTGTGAATCTCCCGCAAGGTTATGAATTTGACCGCACGACTCTCGAGGTCTCGAAAGTTCATGAGGGAATCATGGATTATATCAATGCCGATATGAGCTTTAATTATCAAAATAAGTCAAATCAACTGATTACTTCAACATTCTATAATCCTGTGGATTGGAGTGATAGATACAATCCAAAATTTACACCAGCAACTGATATTTTTAATAATGTGAATGGCGGGAAAGAACATAACGTTGGCTGGGTATGGGATACCACAGCTGATAAATACACCAATTCCGATGGCGCAATCTCAATGGGTGGGATTCTCACAGCTATGGTAAATGGTAGTAGTTTGTATCTTGTTGAGGGTAAGGCAACTTATTGGGGGCAAATGCAAGGCTATGATAGAAATGTGGACCCAGAGAAGATTCGGGCAGAATATTATGCGAGTTGGGGTAAGTCTGTTTTTGATTATACCGATAGAGAGCTCAATATGATGAGCGAACAAAGACGCGATTTTATTAAGGGCATGCAAGAAATGCAGATGAAAATTTGGAGTGCAAATGGCTATGGAGGTTTTGCCGAAAAAATGCACAATGCGTTTGCCGATTCTTCTAGCGATGACATGGTAGATACAATTGCAGAAGCATACGAGGCAGTCGATAGGGAGTTTAAGGAATACCTAGAAGAATTGCGCCAAAAGCTCATTGAAGAGCGCCAAAAGGCGCAAGAAGAAGCAAAAAAACAGACGCAAGAAGAAGATGTCGAAAGGCTTTATGAACAATCCAAACAGACTATTCAAGAGCTTGTGCAGTTGCTTAAAAAAATCGAAGAAGAAGCAAATAAAAACAAAGACCCAAAAAACCAATGGAATGTGAGCGCCGATTCGCTACAAAAAGCCATTATGGATATGCTCAATGCACAAAACCAACAAGCCTATGCGCTCGCAAATAGGCAACAAATAAACGCGCAGCAGATAGGCGCATTTGATGTGAATGTATAAGGAATGAGCATGAAAAAGATTGTTTGGATTTGTCTGCTTGCAAGCCTTTTTGCTTCGGATACTATTACGATTGATTCGCTCTATAAAAAGCAATATGGCTTGCGAAGCATTACGACACTTTCGATTCTAAGTTCGGGGAATGCAAACACATATAGCCTCTATCCCGATATTACCATACAAGGCAATCAGATTGTATGGAGTGGCTCAAAAGCCCTTTATCTCAACCAAACATTTATTTATAGCTTGTTGTCTAAATTGGATTTCATCACATCTGTAAGCGGAAGTTTTATTCGCCGAGAATACACACACTATGAAACAGGCTCGCTTTTGCACCGCCGCGAGACTCGTTTTGACGCATTTTGGTTTGGATTTTTGTATAGTTTTGATAGCATTGGAGACATGATTCCGCAAATCAGCCTTCAAACCTCTGCTGTGCAAAAAGAAAAGATGAACGAGGAAAGCAAAACGTTCTATTTCCAATCCCAATCCTTGCAGCTTGCTTTGCGAGGATATAGTGACCCTGTTGTGTATTCGATTTATCTTGGTGCAGGGTATAATCAGCCCCGCAAATTTAGGCTTGGCAAAGTTGATTATGGCAGCTCATTGTCAATGGGCGGGAATCTCTCGATTGTCCTAAGTCCCAAAATCACTCTTGACTTGGGCGCAGAACAACGTTTTCAGACTGCCCAAAAAGTCAATGGCAACACAAACTCGCAAATGCAATCGATTCCGACTATGAGCGCTGGCTCAACCTATGCGATTAATTCCGATACATCGATTGCCTTTAGCGCAAGTTTGGGCGGTTCGTCCGCTGCTCCCGATGCCATTTTTGGCATAAGTTTATGGAAAAAATTCTAGGATTTTTCGTCTGCTTTGTTCTTTTGTCTGTCGCACATGCCGAGTTTGCTGTTAAATCCTATCGGGAAATACGTTCCGAACTTTTGATTCGTCAAACTTATGAACAATCATGCGGCGCAGCAGCGCTTGCAACATTGATTAACTTGCTCGATTCCAAAAAGCTAACAGAACTCGATGTCTTGCAAAAAATGAGCGATAAGAATCAGCCTCTTAATACAGATATGGTAAGCTTCAAACAACTTGAAATCACAGCAGAAAAACTCGACTATGAATCACGTTCCTATCGATTGCAACGTGAGATTCTCGATAGATTTCCTATCCCCTTGCTTGTCAAAATCGAAGATGACCCACGATTTCCACATTTTGTGATTGTGATGAATCATAGCGGGGATTATATCACAATCCTCGACCCAAGCTTTGGAATCTATCTTAGCTCTAAATCGCAATTTTATAGTCTGTGGGATAGGAATCATCAAGGAGGCTTTGGGCTTGTTCTCAAGCCCAAAAATAAGGATATTCCGCATTATCCTCCCGAGATTCCGCCTAAAGCCCTCTTTGAACGTCTGCCGCGCTGGTAGGGCGCATGTCTTTTAAAGATTATTTAATGATTGATATGCTAGCATTTGTGCCGATGAGCCAAGCAGCAAAGCAGGCGCATGTAATCCATAACAAAGGATAAAGAGTGATAAAATTTGCAAAAATTATCTTTGGAATCTGCATAGGATTCTTTGTTTGCACAAATACACTTTTGGCGCAGGAAAGGACTCTTTTGATTGTAGTCGGGAGCGAAAATGCTTATAAGCCCTTTGCATATCTTGATGTGGAAAATCAGCCCACAGGATTTGATAATGATGTGATGAAGGCTGTTGTTTCCTATATTCCAAATGCTCAATTACAAATTATCTCTGTGCCTTGGAATGTTATTTTTACAGGATTGGATTCTAAAAAATTTCATATCATCGCAAATCAGATTACGAAAAATTCAGAACGAGAGGAAAGATACATCTTTTCGTCCCAGCCCTATTTTTATGGCGTGAGCGGATTAATATTGGGCAAAGATTCGACAATTGCCGATATTAAAGAGTTAACAAATGCAAAAATTGGCGTTACGGTCGGTTCAAATCATGCAACAAATCTTGAAAAATATGTGAGCGAAAATCCCCAACAAAATATTAAGATTGTATATTATAAAACCTCGCCTGCTTTGGTGACAGATTTGGCAAATGGTCGCGTGGAAGCGATGATTAATGACCCGATTAGTGCTCTTGACTATGCAAAGTCTCAAAATATCCAGCTCACGATAACAAGCTTTCATTTCGAGAAGAATCCTGTTTATCTTGTATTTAGAAAAGATTCGCAAGAATTGGCTGATATGGTGAATATCGCCCTAGAAAAAGCCATAAAAGACGGAAAAATTTCTGCGCTTTCAATCAAATATTTTGGAATCGACCAAACAAAATGATTCAAAAACAAAACTGCTAGCCTTTTTGCGCGTTATTTTCGGCAAAAGCCCAAGAAACAAGCCCGGATTCTGTCTTAGCTTTATGGAAGCTAGTATGCTAGTAAATGCATCAAAAAAGATTCGACAAAATCGAAGAGGCATTAGCGATGATGAAAACAAACCCAAAAACCTCATCAAGCCTGGCTAGGGCGCAAGCGCAGCGCGCAGCGCGTCTGCAACCTCGCGCGCTTGTGAAATGTCGAGATGTTCGCCCATAGGCAGCGAAAGAATCTCGGATTCCCACGCGCATGCGTTGGACGTTGCGCTCGCTCGCACGAAAGGCACATTTTGATATGCGGCGCATGAAGGCAGGGCTTTGGGATAATGCAAGCCTGTTTCGATTCCTGTTTCGGCGAGCCTTTGGCGTACAAAATCTCGTTTGCCACCGAGAATGCGCACGACAAACAAATGCCATACACTCTGTGCTTGCGGGTGCAGCTGTGGCAGCACAAGCCCTTTCGTGTCGGCAAGCAGGCGCATATACTCGCGAGCGATTGTGTCGCGTTGCGCGTTCCACGCGTTGAGGTGCGGCAGCTTGACGCGCAAAACCGCTGCTTGCAGACTATCGAGCCGTGAATTGCGTCCAATTCGTGTGTGCTCGTATTTTTGCAGCCCGCCATGGTGTGCAATTTGGCGACAAACACGAAGCAAAGCAGAATCTTTGCTGACAATTGCGCCTGCGTCTCCATACGCGCCGAGATTCTTGCCCGGATAAAAACTAAAGCATGCAACCTCTCCAAACGTGCCGACTTTTTGCCCCGCAAATGTCGCGCCATGTGCTTGCGCGCAATCTTCGATGATGTGCAAATTGTGCTGCTTTGCGAACGTACAAATCGCGTGCATGTCAGCGCTCTGCCCATACAAATGCACAGCCATAATCGCGCTTGTTTGTGGGGTGATTTTGCGTTCTAAATCGGCGATGTCCATTGTATAGGTGTTGTCGCAATCGACAAAAACGAGCCGGAGCTGGTTGCGCGCAACGGCTTCGGCACTCGCCGCAAATGTGTTTGCAGGCAGCAAAACTTCAGAATCTTTGGGCAGATTCAGCGCTTGTATGGCGATTTCGAGTGCGTCTGTGCCGTTGCCAACACCTAGCGCGCTTGCACCGACAAACGTGCCAAACTCTTGCTCGAAGCGCTCGACTTCATCGCCCCCGATAAATGTTGCATTCTCAAGTATGCGCGCAATGGCTGGTTCGATTTCGGCGCGCAGGCTCGCGGTTTGTTTGCGCAAATCGAGGAATTTTACAGCCATATCGCCCCCATTCTGCCATAGTCTGTGTGTTTGTGTTTTTGGGCAATCTCTGCCCACGCAGCGCGCATGCCTTCGCTCCATGCGATGTCATCAAAACACATCGCCCCCCCCCCACGCACAAAGGGCAGAATCTGTGTGTAATAGTTCAGTGTTGCCTGCTGGTCATGGTGTCCATCGACAAAAACAAAGTCAAATGGGGCATGAGATTCCAAGAGAGTGGGTAGCACGACATCAAAGCGTCCGATGTGGATTGTGATGTTGGAACAACCCAAAATACTATGGTTGTTGCGCGCAACATCTGCCAAGCTCGGTGCGCCCTCGATTGTGTCAATCATTGCGCTTGGGGCGAGTAAGCTCATATAAGAGCTGCTAAAGCCGCAACATGTGCCGAGCTCAAGGATTCTTTGGGGTTTGATTTGTGCAAAAATTTCTGCAATCTGTGCCGCTTTGTCAGGCTTTACGCCAATGGATGCCATTTGCGCAAGCGGAACTTGCACCCGCACACCTTCTTGCATTTGTTCTTTTGTGCGCTTGTCTTCAGGCTTGCCTGCTCCATAGTCGATAATCTCGAGAATTGCATGCGAATCTTGCAATTCTTTGCGCCGTGATTCGATACGTTCGATGATGTGTTCTAGTGCCATTGTCTGCCTTGTTCTCAAAAATTAGAATCTATCTGGATTCTAACATATTTTTGCTAAAGTTTTATTTGGAACGAGTGAGAGTAGAGCAACACCGACAGCTGTCGGGGGGGGGGCCTAATAATTGTATTGTTTTTGTTGTCTGCTCAAAAAATTGTCGCTTGCTAAAGGTGTCGGGGGGGGGGGGATTACTCGTTTTGTGTTAAAAGCGTACAGACCACAAACAAAAAATGGGAAAAAAAATTTCTTTCCGAAGTTGCTTTTGATTGCGGTATTTAT